>NZ_AZQX01000076.1:0-14021 GCF_000568385.1 Halomonas sp. BC04 | reverse complement strand
CGCTCAATCAACACGCCATCGTTAGTGTCGCCGACCGTGCCGGCATCATAACCTATGTCAACGATCTGTTTTGCGATATCAGCGGCTATTCACGGACGGAATTGCTGGGTAAAAACCACCGCATACTCAAATCCGGACAACATCCGGATAGCTACTATCAGGAGATATGGACCACCATCGTCTCTGGCCAGCCGTGGTTTGGCGAGCTCTGCAACCGGCGCAAGGATGGCAGCTTTTACTGGGTGGAATCGACCATCATCCCCTTTCTCGACGAGACAGGTAAACCTTATCAGTATGTCTCTATTCGGACCGATATCAGTCATGTCAAGGCGACCGAACAGGCCTTGGCCGCCAGCGCCGACCGGCTCAACGCCACCCTGGAGTCGACCAAGGACGGTATCCTGGCGGTGGCGGCTGATGGACAGGTTCTGTTCATGAACCGGCAGTTCCGCCAGATGTGGAACCTGCCCGAGCACTTGGTCAGTGAGGGTGACGATGAGCAGCTCCTGGCCCATGCGCTAACCCAACTGTTGGACCCGCAGGCATTCATGCAAAAGGTAACGGCCCTGTACCAGTCGACGGAAGAATCCGACGACCTGATCGGGCTGCTCGACGGCCGCGTCTTTGAGCGTCACGCCAAGCCCTTACGGCGCGACGGGAAATCGGTTGGTCGGGTGTGGAGTTTTCACGACATCACCGAGCGGCTGAGTGCCGAACGAGCTGCCGAGGGCGCAAAGGAACGCCTGCGCCGTGGCCAGCTATATGCAAACATCGGCACCTGGGAGTGGAATATTGTCACTGGTGAGCTGTTCTGGACCGAGCGCATCGCACCGCTATTTGGCTATCCAGCTGGGGATCTGGAAACCTGCTACGAAAATTTTCTGGCCGCAGTGCATCCGGACGACCGCCAGGCGGTGATCGATGCCGTGGCAGCCTGTGTGGAAAGCGATGCGCCCTACGATATCGAACACCGCGTGATGTGGCCCGATGGCACGGTGCGCTGGCTGCTGGAGCGCGGCGCGGTGACGCGCAATGCCGAAGGCAACCCCCTGACCATGATCGGCGTGGTGCAGGATATCGATGATCGCAAGCGCGCCGAGCTGGCCGTGATGGAGCGTGAACAGCAGTTGTACCGGGCGCAGCAACTAGCGCAGCTGGGCAACTGGACGGCCGATCTGGTAAGTGGCGAACTATACTGGTCCGATGTGATTTATGAAATCTTCGGCTACGTACCGGGTGAGGTGATACCAAGTGTAGAGTTGTTCCAGCAGGCCATACACCCAGAAGATACCGAACTGGTTGAGCAGAGCGAGCAACGGGCTCGCGAGGGTGGTCTGCATGATGTGGTGCATCGGATTGTGCGCCCCAATGGTGATATTCGCTACGTGCATGAGTTGGCCTCCGCCGAGCTCGATACCAAGGGTCAGGTACTGAGATTACAGGGCACTGTGCAGGACGTAACGGCGCTTAAACAAGCCGAGCAGAGCTTGCTGATCTTCCGCCGAGTGTTTGATACCACCGAGCAGGGGATTGGGGTGGCCGATGCCGAGGGCTTCTTGCTCTACAGTAATCCGGCGCATGATCACCTGCTGGGCTGCCAGCCGGCGGAGTGCCAGGGTAGGCACTTTACCCAGTTCTTGCCCGAAGAGGTCATGCAATGGGCACCCGAGGCCATCATGGGCGCCGTGTCAAAGGGTGAGACTTGGACGGGGCTCTTGCCCCTTAAGCGCAAGGATGGCACTGAGCTTGTCAGTATCGCCAATGTAGGCTCGATTGCCGGAACCGATGGACACCCGCAGTACCTGTTTATCATCATGAGTGATTACACCAGCGAGTTGCGGCGTCAGCAGCAGCTTGCCAATGCCAAGGAGGAGGCTGAGCGCGCCAACCAGGCTAAATCGTCCTTCCTCTCCAGCATGAGCCATGAGCTGCGCACGCCGATGAATGCCATACTCGGTTTTGCCCAGATACTCGAATACGATGACGCACTGGATGCAGATCAGCAGGACAATGTGCATGAGATTATCAAGGCCGGCCATCACCTGCTGGAGTTGATCAACGAAGTACTAGATTTGTCCAAGGTGGAATCGGGACAGCTCGAACTGTTGCTGGAGCCAGTGGAAGTCTGTCCCGTAGTGGAAGAGTGCCTCTCCCTGATCCAACCTTTGGCACAAAAGCGCGAGATCCGTATTCAACACAGCGGGCTGGAACAGTCGTGGGTGCGTGCCGATCGCACCCGGCTCAAGCAAGTTTTGCTCAACCTGCTCTCCAATGCAGTCAAATACAACCGCGAAGGCGGCCAGATCAAGCTAAGCCTCTTCATTCATGAGCAGGATCGGCTGCGCATTCTGGTGAGCGACACAGGCAAGGGAATGTCCCGTGAGCAACTGGATAGTCTGTTCCAGCCATTCAACCGCCTGAATGCCGAGGGCAGTGCGGTGGAGGGTACGGGTATTGGTCTCACCATTACCCGCCGTATCATGGAAATGATGGGCGGCAGCGTCGATGTGCAGAGCGAAGTGGGAGTGGGCAGTACCTTCTGGCTGGAGTTGCCACTGGAATCCCGGGGCGAGAAGGTCGGTACATCCGCACAGCATGATGAGGAGGAGGGTGAAATCAGGCTCATCCCAACCGACCAGCAACACCTGGTGTTATATATTGAGGACAACCCGGCCAACCTGAAGCTGGTCGCCAGCCTTCTCGGTCGGCTGTCCCGTATCCACCTGCTCACCGCGCACCTGCCCGAGTTGGGGCTGGAGCTGGCCCGGACACACAAACCGGCACTGATTCTGCTGGATATCAATATGCCCGGTATGGACGGCTATCAAGTGTTGCAGATCCTCAAGCAGGATGCCGAACTCAATGAGATCCCGGTGCTGGCCGTTACCGCCAATGCCATCCCTCGGGATATTGTGCGGGGCATGTCTGCCGGTTTTTCTGATTACATTACTAAGCCCATTAAAGTGGCTAGTTTTCTCGACAGCATCCATCACTGGCTTGGCCAGAAAAGCAATCCAAAGGCATAGAAGATGATGCACCATTCATCAGGGCGTAGCCATGTGCGCATTCTCATTGTGGATGATGAGCCTGCCAATCTGAAGCTGCTGGACAAGATGCTGTCTGGGCAGGGGTATCAGGATTGCGTTTTGATCCAGGACCCACGCGAGGTTTTGCCCAGCTACGAACAGCAACGCCCAGATCTGATCCTGCTGGATATCAATATGCCGCATTTGGACGGTTATCAGGTGATGGAGCAACTAGTCGAGCTGAAAGACCCTTTGTTACCGCCAATCTTGATCCTCACTGCGCTGCAGAGCAAAGACTACTTGCTGCGCGCCCTGGCAGGAGGCGCGCGGGACTTCGTCAGTAAGCCGTTTGATCGCAACGAGCTACTGATGCGGGTACGCAACCTGCTTGATGCCCAGTTGGCCCACCGCATGCTGCACAACCAGAAAGATGTGTTGGAGGAGATGGTGCGCCAGCGAACCGAAGAGCTGCACGCCACCCGTCTGCAGGTGGTACAGCGTCTCGGCATGGCGGCGGAGTACCGGGACGAGGAAACCGGTAACCATATCCTGCGTATGAGCCATATCTGCGCCCTGCTGGCCAGGGGGATCGGTTGGGACGATGAGCAGTGTGATCTGATCCTAAACGCCAGCCCTATGCACGATATCGGCAAGATTGGCATCCCCGATGCCATCCTGCAAAAGCCGGGCAAGTTCGAGCCGCATGAATGGGAGATCATGAAGACCCATGCCCCCATCGGTGCCAAGCTGCTTGAAGGCGACGACTCCACCTTGATGCGCATGGCGCGCGAGATTGCGCTCACCCACCATGAAAAGTGGGACGGCAGCGGCTATCCCAATGGCCTGAGTGTTGAGGCGATCCCCATGGCCGGACGTATTGCCGCCCTGGCAGACGTGTTCGATGCCCTGACCTCGGTGCGTCCCTACAAACAGGCCTGGACGGTGGAGGCAGCGGTGGAGCTGATCAAGGAAAACAGCGGTAAACATTTTGACCCGGCTCTGGTGGAGGTGTTTCTGCACACGCTGCCCGAAATCGTGGCCATTCGCGCGCATTTCGCGGAACCCAGAGAAGAATGATGCAAGCGCCGTGAATTTCCGACAATGAACCACAACGCCTGAAGGTGCTGTGCGCACAAGCGATCCTGGATACGCCGGCCAAGGAGCGCTTCCATCGTTTGACCCAGGTGGACGGCCCCAAAATCGATAGAACGAAAATTACTCTGGCTAGTCATGTTGCTGTCAATGGCTATCAGAACTGACCCACCAGTACTGCTGCAGGCGCATCTCCTGCATCTGGTACAGCGCGCTTGGTTTGCCTTGGAAACCCCCTGGAACCATGGAGCCATGTCTCGCAGAATCCGGTGTACTGGATTGGCCGGGATGATGCGGAGAGCTTTCAGCGGGCCTTCTTTCAAGCTTCTTACCTGTGCAAGTTCGAGACCAAGCGCTATGGCCAGGGGATGCGGACGTTCGCTACCAGCAGCAACTGAGCATAATGTGCCCCTGCTCAAATGGCAGGGGAGTGCTCTTTTTTTGGTATCGTGTTCGAGACCTTATCCAGGGAGGGCTTATGGCCTTTCGATTTCAACGACGCATCACCCTCGCGCCGGGACTGCGGCTGAACCTCAGCAAGCGTGGCCTTGGCCTGTCAGTGGGACCGCGTGGGGCTGGCCTCAGCGTCGGCCCCCGTGGGGTACAGGGTCATGCCGGCCTTCCCGGCACCGGGCTGGCTTACCGCCAGAAGCTCAACAACAAGGATGCTGATCGTCAGGGTGCTGCCTCGCCGACATCAGCAGGCAGCAGTGCCGCGTCAGTCCTGGAGGCGCTGCTGGCCGAAGGCGCTTCCTTGCCGGTGTACTTGGAGGTTCGCGACAACGGTCAGGTCGATTACTTCCACGCTGATGGCCTCCGGATGAGCGATGCTGAAGCGCGGGTGTTGCGCCGTCATGCGGAAGACTCGCTCCGGGAGCAGCTGGAGGCGCACTGCCTGCGGTTGAACGACGATCTTGTGCGGTTGGGGACGCTGCATGAGCAGACGCCTCACCCCGATGACAACGGCTATGCGCCCCAGGGTTTTGAGGAATCGCCTCCTTCACCACCGGTACTCATCACCCTTGCCTGGTGGCATCGGCTCTGGCCACCGGCCAGGCGCCGGGTCGAGCAGGAGAACCATCAGCGCCAAGCGACATTCGACGAGCACTATCGCCAGTGGGAGTGGCGCAAGACGGAACACGACGCCGCTGAGTTCGTGCGTCAGCAGCGGGAAGAGGAGGGCGTCTGGGGTGACCTGGATGCCATGGAGCAGACCCTGCGCGAGCGGCTGGAAGAGATCGAGTGGCCGCGAGAGACGGTGATTGATTTTGATCTTGGCTCCGACGAGCGCACGATCGCCGTGGATATCGAGTTACCGGCCGAGGAGGAAATGCCCGACCGCGAGTGGAGCATGCCCGCTAAGCGGCTGAAGCTCACGCCGAAAAGGCTGAGTGCCACCCGGCAGCGCAAACTCTATCGCGACCACGTGCACGGGATCGCCTTCCGGGTGCTGGGTGCAATCTTTGCCCGCTTGCCCACCGTGCAGGAAGCCCGAGTCTCCGGCTACCGCCCGATCACCGAGTCCGCGACAGGTGGCGAGCGAGATCAATATCTCTACAGCGTCAAGGTCACCCGTGAGCAGTGGAGCAAGATCCACTTCGACCAGCTACAGCAAGTCGACCCGGTAGCGGCCATGGAGCCTTCATCCTAAGGCGCGACATGACCAAGACCGGGATCTTCCGCGATATCGAGCCGTTCAAGCTCATATAGGGTCGGTGGTCTCAAGGGCCGAGCGCTCTGAGCCGCCACTCTGTGTGCTGATCATCCGGAGCCCGACAATTCGCGTAAATGACCCTGGACATCACTCGATGTTCTGGATCTGTTCGCGCATCTGTTCGATCAGCACTTTCAGTTCCACCGCGCAGCGAGTGGTGTTGGCGACCACGGACTTCGACGACAGGGTATTGGCTTCGCGGTTGAGCTCCTGCATCAGGAAGTCGAGTCGGCGTCCTACGGGGCCTTTCTGGCCCAGCTGGCGCTCCACTTCGGTGACGTGGGTCGCCAGTCGGTCGAGTTCCTCGTCCACGTCAGCCTTCTGGGCCAGCAGGACCAGCTCGGCCTCGAGGCGCTGGGGGTCGAGTTCGGCCTTGACCGACTCGAGGCGCTCCAGCAGCTGGGTACGCTGGCGCTGGAGTATCTCCGGCATCAGCCGGCGTACCTCGGCCACCTGTTCGCGCACGCCTGTCAGGCGGTCGCGGATCAGGGTGGCGAGTTTCTCGCCCTCCCGGGCCCGCGCTTCGATCAGCTCGCCCAAGGTCGCCTCGAACAGTGACGCGGCCTCGGCTTTCACCACATCAAGATCGATACCCTGGGATTCGAGCACGCCGGGGTGGTCGAGCAGCGCCAAGGCGTCAGGCATGGGCGCTTCGGGCAGGACCTCACGCACCTCGCCGAGGGCGCTGGCCAGGGCATCGAGGCGCGAGCGGTTGACCGCCAGGGTTTCGCTGACGCTGGTCGGCTCGAAGCGCAGGTTGCACTCCACCTTGCCCCGGGCCAGCCGGGTACGCAGCGTCTCGCGAAAGGCGGGCTCCAGGTCGCGCAGGGCTTCGGGAAGCCGGAAATGGGGCTCCAGGTAGCGCTGATTCACCGAGCGCAGCTCCAACTGCAGGCTGCCCCACTCGCCTTCCCGGCTCTGGCGGGCGAAAGCGGTCATGCTGTGAACTCTGTTGCTGTTGTCAGCCATAGCGACTCCCCGATACAGCGAGCTGTGGCCCTTTGGCCGCAGCGGGTGAAATGTCTGGCAAGGAGTGTACCCGATTCGGCGCGCCGACCGTGTAGAATGGCCGCTTTTCCGACGCCGGTCGGCTGCCGGTGGCAGAGGCGGCAACCGACGTCATACCCAACCCCCTATGTATTGAGAGGTAACATGGCTTCCGACCTCAAGCGCTCCAGTGGACGACGGCCCGACCAGCCTCGCGAGATCCGGCTCACCCGCGACTACACGCGCCATGCCGAGGGTTCCGTGCTGGTGGAGTTCGGCGACACCAAGGTGCTGTGCAACGCCAGCGTGGAGGCCGGCGTTCCGCGCTGGTTGCGCGGCAAGGGGCAGGGGTGGGTGACCGCCGAGTACGGCATGCTGCCGCGTGCCACCCACACTCGCGGCGGACGAGAGGCCGCGCGGGGCAAGCAGGGTGGCCGCACTCTGGAGATCCAACGCCTGATCGGCCGTTCGCTGCGTGCGGCGGTGAACCTGAAGAAGCTGGGCGAATTCACCATCACCGTGGATTGCGATGTCATCCAGGCCGATGGCGGCACCCGCACCGCCTCGATCACCGGTGGCTGCGTCGCGCTGATCGATGCGATCCGCTACCTGCAGCGCAAGAAGATGATCAAGGGCGACCCCTTCGTGCAGCTGGTCAGCTCGGTGTCGGTGGGTATCGTCAAGGGCGTGCCGGTGGTCGATCTGGATTACCCCGAGGACAGTGGCGCCGATACCGACATGAACGTGGTGATGGCCCAGACGGGGGGATTGATCGAGGTGCAGGGTACCGCCGAGGCGGGCACCTTCTCCCGGGCCGAACTCAATGCCATGCTCGACCTGGCCGAGCAGGCCGGCGCCGATCTCTTCGCCCACCAGCAGGAAGCGTTGGGCATTCCCGGCTAAAGCAAATTCGGAGAAACGGGGAAGCTGATTTATGTCGCGAGCGATGAGAGGCTGGTCGCCGCCGGAGCGCAGCTCCCGGAGTGTAGCCTGCTACATGAGGAGACGACCGGGCCGGCGCACCGGCGCCGCCGGCGGCCAGCGTGGCTAGGTTCGTTCCCGACGAACCAGCGCACTTCCCACATCCATGTGGGTCGTCGAGCGCAGCAATAAATCAGTGCTTCCCGAAAGCATTGCGCCGGCCTCATAGGCCGGCGCAATGCTTTCCGGGCAGGCCGGAACGGCGACGAAGGGCAGGGCTCAGAGCGTCAGGTCGTACTCCACGAACAGCGGGGCGTACTCGCTGAATTTGGCGTCATAGTCGATCCAGGCGTCGGTCACATGACGGCGCAGGTTGGGGCCGACGATCTGGTAGTCGATACGCCAGCCTTCCTGGCGTGAGCGCGGCTCGTCCTGGTCGAGCTTGGGCCACCAGGTATATTCGCCGGCGTCGCGGTTGATCTCGCGGAAGGTGTCGATGAAACCGGTGGGGCCGAACACCTGGTCCATCCAGGCGCGCTCCTCGGGCTTGAAGCCGGGCGTGGCCTGGTTGTCCGCCCAGTTTTCCAGGTCGATGGTCTTGTGGGCGATGTGCCATGTGCCGCAGATGATGTACTCGCGGCGCTTGCGAGCCATCTTCGACAGGTATTCCTGATACTGCGCCATGAAGGCCTGCTTGGCGGCGTAGTCGCTCCCGTCGGGCATCAGGAAGCTGACGATGCTGAAGCGGTCGTAGTCGGCCTGCAGGAAGCGGGCTTCATGGTCGCACTGGGGAAAGCCCAGCCCGTACATGATCGCCTTGGGAATCTTGCGGCAGTAGATGCCCACGCCGGAGAAGCCGTCCTGCTCGGCATCCAGGAAGTAGCCTTCGTAGCCTTCCGGGTAGAGAATACTGTCATCCAGTTCGAAGCTCTTGGCCTTGAGGTTCTGAACGCAGATGACATCGGCATCCTGTTCGGCCAGCCAGTCGAGGAAGCCCCGACCGACGGCTTCTCGGATACCGTTGACATTGATGGTGGCAATTTTCATACATGGTCCCTTTGACGTCGCGCGTGTATGATACCCGACGTTTCGACGTTTGGGTAAATGGCCCGCCGTGATAATCGTGATAGGGCGCAGATTTCAATGTATTTCGGGCCTGTAGAGAGTGAGGGAAGCGCCGTGTCGGCCAGCATGCAAGCCTACCAGCGAAATTTTATCGAATTTGCCATCGAACAGGGCGTCCTGACGTTCGGTGAGTTCACGCTCAAGTCGGGCCGTGTCAGCCCCTATTTCTTCAATGCCGGCCTGTTTCGCAGCGGCCGCGCCCTGGCCCGACTGGGTCGCTTCTATGCCAGTGCCATCGAGGCCAGCCAGCTGCCGGTGGACGTGCTGTTCGGCCCTGCCTACAAGGGTATTCCCCTGGCCGCCACGACCGCAGTGGCCCTGGCCGATCATCATGACCGTGACCTGCCCTTCGCCTTTAATCGCAAGGAGGCCAAGGATCATGGCGAGGGTGGTAATATCGTGGGAGCCGAGCTGACGGGGCGTATCCTGATCATCGATGATGTCATCACCGCCGGCACCGCCATCCGCGAGGTCATGACCCTGATCGATGCTGCTGGCGCCGAGGCGGTGGGTGTGGTGATCGCCCTGGATCGCCAGGAGCGCGGGGCGGACGAGGGGGAAGGGGCCGGCCAGAGCGCCATTCAGGAAGTCGAGGCGCGTTACGGCATGCCGGTCATCAGCATCGTGACGCTGGACATGGTGCTGGCCTATCTGGAAGAGCAGGACGGTGAGGCCTTCCGCTGCCATGCCGAGGCCATCCGCGACTACCGCGACCGCTACGGTGTCGCTGTCGATTAGATGTCGGGAAAGCGTGAGGCGCGTTGAGCCAAACGCGGTGATCAAAATAAGGAGCATTCGATGAAGACCCTCACTAGACAGTTTGCCCTTGCGACCCTCGCTGGCGCCCTACTGGCAACCACCGGGGCGCACGCTGCCTCCAGTAGCCTCGACTTGAACCTGGGCCCGGATGCGGTGCAGTTCGAGGCCAACGGCGGGCTGGCGCACGGGGTCGTCCTGGGGGGCGGGGTGCTCCACAGCGACTATCGTGACGATGCCACGATCTACCATGCCCAGTTGCTCGGCGTTCAGCGTAATCGCGACCGGGATATCGGCGTGGGGGCTCGCTGGACCCATTTCGATACCGATCATGGCAACGGCGGTGGCCTGGGCCTGGGTGGCTATGGCTATGTCTTCCTGCCCCAGATGCCCGATGTCTCGGTGGGTGGCTACGGCTTCTACACGCCCAGCGTGGTGACCACCAGCGACCTGGACGATGGCTACGAGGTGGGTGTTCGGGCCCGCTACGCCTTTACTCCCAACGTGGATGGCTACCTGGGTCTGCGCCAGGCGGCGGCCGACTTCGACAACGGCCGCGGCACCCGCACCCTGGACCGGGGCGCACAGGTGGGCGTGCGCCTGAGCTTCTGACTCCGGCCACTCCCCTGTGTCGGCGGGCCCCTGCGGGGGCCCGCATGCGTTCTCACTGGCAGGTCGCCATGCTTGATGTCGTGCTGTACGAACCTGAAATACCGCCCAATACCGGCAACCTGATCCGGCTGTGCGCCAATACCGGCTTCCGGTTGCATCTCATCGAGCCGCTGGGCTTCGTGCTCGACGACCGGCGCCTGCGGCGGGCCGGGCTCGATTACCATGAATGGGCCGCGGTGCGGGTACATCGCGACTGGCCGGCCTTTCTCGACGCGGTGGCGCCTCGGCGGGTCTTTGCCGTCTCGACCCGGGGTCGTACCGGCTATCATGAGCCCGCCTACCGCGAGGGCGATGCCCTGCTCTTCGGCCCGGAAACCCGGGGACTGCCCCAGGCAATGCTTGATGCCCTGCCCGAGGCACAACGCCTGCGTATCCCCATGCTGCCCGACAGCCGCAGCCTCAACCTTTCCAACGCCTGTGCGGTGATCGTCTTCGAGGCCTGGCGTCAGCTGGGCTATCGGGGGGCTCTCGATCTCGCGGGCAGGGAGTGAACATGTCGATCAAGCAGCGCCTGGCCAAGCTCAACCCTCGCCAGCAGGAAGCGGTGCGCTACATCGACGGCCCCTGCCTGGTGCTGGCCGGGGCCGGCTCCGGCAAGACCAGCGTGATCACCACCAAGATCGCCTACCTGATCCAGGAGTGCGGCATGAGTGCGCGTCGCATCGCCGCGGTGACCTTCACCAACAAGGCCGCCCGGGAGATGAAGGAGCGCGTGGGTACGATGCTCCAGGGCAAGGAGGGTCACGGCCTGACGGTTTCGACCTTCCATACCCTGGGGCTCAACGTCATTCGCGGTGAACTCAAGGCGCTGGGCTACAAGCCTGGGTTCTCCCTGTTCGACCCGGAGGATGCCAAGGCGTTGCTGCGCGACCTGATGAACAAGGATGCCCAGGTCGATGCCGACCAGATCAACCAGGTCCAGCATCAGATTTCCGCGTGGAAGAACGACCTGATCCTGCCCGGGCAGGCGCTTTCCCATGCCGCCGAGGAGAACGAACAGTATGCCGCCAGGGTCTACGAAGCCTACGTGCGCCACCTCAAGGCGTACAATGCCGTGGACTTTGACGACCTGATCCTGCTGCCGGTGGTGCTGCTGCGTGACAACCCTGACGTGCTTGCCCGCTGGCGTCGCAAGATCCACTACATGCTGGTGGACGAGTACCAGGACACCAATGTCTCGCAGTACCTGCTGGTCAAGCTGCTGATGGACGAGCGCAAGACCTTCACCGTGGTGGGCGACGACGACCAGTCGATCTACGCCTGGCGTGGCGCCCGGCCGGAGAACCTGGTGACCATGGGAGAGGATTTTCCACGCCTCAACGTCATCAAGCTGGAGCAGAACTACCGCTCTACCGGCACCATCCTGCGCGCGGCCAACACCCTGATCGCCAACAATCCCCACGTCTACGAGAAGACCCTGTGGTCGGAGATGGGCCAGGGGGCGCAGATTCGCGTGGTGGTCAACCGCCACGAGGAAGCTGAGTCCGAGCGGGTGGCCAGCGAGATCCTCACCCGGCGCATCAAGGAGCGTGCCGAGTGGCGCGACTTCGCGGTGCTCTATCGGGGCAACTTCCAGGCGCGGCTGCTCGAGCTCAAGCTGCAGCACTACCAGATTCCCTACAAGCTCTCCGGCGGTACCTCCTTCTTCTCGCGCAACGAGATCAAGGACACCATGGCCTACCTGCGGCTGCTGATCAATCCGGCCGACGACAACGCCTTCCTGCGCATCGTCAACGTGCCGCGTCGTGAGGTAGGCCCCGGCACCCTGGAGAAGCTGGCCAACTACGCCACCGAACGCGGCGTCTCGTTGTTTGCCGCCTGCCACGAGCTGGGCCTGGAGCAGCAGCTGCCGGCCCGTGCCGTGGAGCGCCTGGGGCGCTTCACCCATTTCATCGACGGCGTGCGTCGTCGGATGGACGGCGGGGACGCGATCGCCGCCATCCGCGGCATGCTGCATGAGATGGACTACGAGGCCTGGCTCTACCAGAACGCCAGCGCACCGACCATCGCCGAGAAGCGCATGGGCAATGTCTGGATCCTCATCGACCAGCTCGAGAAGTCGATGCGGACCGATCCTGAAGACATCAGTCCGGAAGAGAGCACCGCCAGCGAGGAAACCGAGACGGACACGGTGGAAGCCGCCATCTCCCGGCTGGTGCTGCGCGATATCCTCGAGCAGCAAGCCGAGGAGGACGACACGGACCGGGTCCAGCTGCTGACCATGCATGCCTCCAAGGGGCTGGAGTTCCCCCATGTTTATCTGATGGGGCTCGAGGAGGAGCTGCTGCCCCACCGCAACGCCATCGAGGCGGGCACCGTGGAGGAGGAGCGCCGCCTGGCCTATGTGGGCATCACCCGGGCACGGCGCACCCTGACCCTGACCCTGGCACGGCAGCGCAAGGCCTTCGGCGAGCTGATGGACTGTGCGCCCAGCCGGTTTCTCGACGAGTTGCCCCAGGAGGACCTGGAGTGGGAAGGCCAGCCCGACCGGGAAGACCCGGAGAAGAAGCAGGCGCGGGGCAAGGACGCCATTGCCGGGCTGCGCTCGTTGTTGGGCTGACCAGGCCGAGTGAGTGGTCACGAAAGAAAACGGGGCGCCAAGTGGCGCCCCGTCGGGTAGTGCAGACCCGCTTGGCGGGTTACCGGGTCGGCTCGACCAGGAAGTCGGTCGCGGCCCGCACCTCGTCGTCGGAGAGACCCATGTGTCCGCCCTTGGGCGGCATGGCACCGATGCCGTTGATGGAGTGTTCATAGAGGGTATCCATGCCCTGCTCCATGCGCTCGGCCCAGTGGCTTCATTGCCGCGAATCGGCGCGCCAGCGGCACCGGTCATGTGGCATGCCATGCAGGCCTGGTTGTAGATGGCTTCGCCGTCGATACCGGCCCATGCCGGCTCGTCGTCGGTGGCGGCCGCTTCATCGGTAGCGGCTTCTTCCACGGCCTCATCTTCGACCGCTTCCTCGGCCGCTATTGCTGCAGCTTCGGCTTCCTCTTCCACCGGCCCCTCTTCGGTCACGGCTTCTTCATCCGCTGCTGCGTCCTCGGCGGGTGCTTCTTCCTCGACAGGCGCTTCTTCCTCGACAGACGCTTCTTCCGGAGCCGCTTCCTCGGCAACGTCCGGCACTTCCATCACCGGTTCGAGCAGGTAGGCGGTGGAGGCGGCGACTTCCTCGTCGGAGAGGTTAGGGTTGCCGCCGCGGGCCGGCATGGCGCCGATGCCGTTGATGGAGTTGGCCAGCAGCTCGTCCCAGCCCTTGTCGATGCGGCCGGCCCAGCCGTCCTCATCGCCGCGGACCGGGGCGCCGGCGGCGCCGGTCTCGTGACAGGCCATGCACACCTGGTTGTAGATGGCGCCGCCATCGAGACCGTTCGCGGGCGCATCTGCTTCCGCTTCACGGGCCACAGCGGTACCGCAATCCTCTCCCTGCAGGCAGAGGTCGCCGACCGGCTTCAGGCGCTCGGCAATGGCATCCCGATCCACTTCGGCGTGGACGGACGAGGCGCCCGCGGTCAGGCCCAGGGTGGCCAGACACCCCATGATCAACTTGCTGGATTTCACTCTCACCACCTCCCGACGGTCCTGTAATCGTTATCAGCGCGTGGCGACGTCGGCGCACGACAGCTGTGGACACCATGAAACGCACAATGCAGCGTAGTATACCGATAACCCAAACCGCTGGAAAACGCCGTTGCCAATGACTTTGGCATGAGAGGCGAGCCATGCTTCC
>NZ_AZQX01000075.1:0-6128 GCF_000568385.1 Halomonas sp. BC04 | reverse complement strand
AGATTCCTATGCATTACTCACCCGTCCGCCGCTCGTCAGCATCAGCAAGCTGGACCTGTTACCGCTCGACTTGCATGTGTTAAGCCTGCCGCCAGCGTTCAATCTGAGCCATGATCAAACTCTTCAGTTTCAAATCATTGCGGTTCTTGCTCAGCCACCACCCGAAGGCGACAGCTGAAAGCGAACCAATCTTGGCTCAAGGTCAAAGCTTCTCAAAAAGACCCGAAGGCCTTCGACGAGTCGCTTGCCTTGAAATGGTGTGACTTCTCACCACCTCATCGACAAGCGCCCACATGAATTACCTGATCGATTGTTAAAGAGCGGCTCCGGGCCGATAAAGCACGGAGCGTCTCGCTTGCTGTCGTGGCGGCTGACTCTATCAGCGGCCTCGCCAGCGCCCTGCGAGGAAGGCGTATTCTACTGAATCGGCTGAGCTTGTCAACTCTCTTCGCCGGCCTCACCGGAGTGAGCGTGCCATCGAAGCGCCGGTACCGCCGGCTGCCTTCAGCGTGGCGTGCATTCTACCGTCTCCGGCGCTTCTGTCAATCGCGAATCTCACCAGCCGATCCGAAAAAACCAAACAGAAACAAGCACTTTCTCCACTTCCACCGCCGGTAACGTTTGCCCGTTGCCGGCAGCGGATGCGTACTTTAAGGGCTGAGCGTCGCCGCTGCAAGGACTTTCGTCGCAAAATTTCACGGCCCGCCCGAAACGCCCATCCACAGGCGGTTTCGGGCAAGTGGCTGTGGACAGGATCAGCCAGTAGCGGTGGGTTGCTTCATCTTGCGCAGTATCGCCTGGGTCGGTCCGGATGCGACATAGGCACCGAACAGCAGCAGCAGCATTACCGAGGGCTGCATGGAGATCACCACGAAACCCAGCACGATGGCCAGCAGCACCACGAAAGGCACCGGCCCCTTGAGGTCGATCTCCTTGAAGCTGTAGTAGCGGATATTACTGACCATCAGCACGCCGGCAGCAGCCACCACCAGCAGCATCAGAATCTTGAACCCGACGGCATCGGCATCGAAGCTGTGGAAGGTCCAGACACTTGCCGCCACGAAAGCGGCAGCCGATGGGCTGGGCAGGCCAATGAACCACTTCTTGTCAACGCTGCCGACCTGCACATTGAAGCGTGCCAGCCTCAGGGCGGCACAGGCCACGTATAGGAAGGCCACCACCCAACCGGTCTTGCCGATGTCCTGCAGAATCCAGGTGAAGGCGACCAATGCCGGGGCCACGCCGAAGGAAACCATGTCGGAAAGGCTGTCGTATTCGGCACCGAAGGCACTCTGGGTATTGGTCATGCGGGCGACACGCCCATCCAGGCCGTCGAGCACCATGGCAATGAAAATGGCCACCGCCGCCGCAGTGAAGTCACCATTGATACCGGCCACCACGGAGAAGAAGCCGGCAAACAGCGCCGATGTCGTGAACAGGTTGGGCAGCAGATAGATTCCCCTGCGCCTCACCTTCTTGCCGTCTTCAATGGACTCCTCGATAACCTCCGTTTCGCGAACGAAAGCGGCAGCCAGATCTTCCTCGGCAGGAGGGAGCCGTTCGTGCTCGCTCGGGCCGGACTCGTCACCCTCGTCATGAGGGCCATGCTCGGTATTGCGGGGATCCTGACTCATTCATCTCGTCCGTTGCCAGAATGGAGTCGCCCGAAGGCGATGACTTCATTCTACACGCTGTCACCGAAGCGCAAAGTGCCACGGCTACCTTCTGATACGACAAGGGCGCGGAAGCCCGCGCCCTTGAGGTGGTCCAGACGAGTCGAGGCTCAGTTCTTGGACTTGTCTACCAGCTGGTTGGCAGCAATCCACGGCATCATGCCGCGCAGCTTGGCACCGACCTGCTCTATGTCGTGCTCGGCATTCAGGCGACGGCGAGCGGTCATCGAAGGATAGTTGCTGTTGCCCTCGTTGATGAACATCTTGGCGTATTCGCCGGTCTGGATGCGCTTGAGTGCATTGCGCATCGCCGCACGCGACTGCTCGTTGATGATCTCGGGGCCGGTCACGTACTCACCATACTCCGCGTTGTTGGAGATGGAGTAGTTCATGTTGGCGATGCCGCCCTCGTACATGAGATCGACGATCAGCTTGAGCTCGTGCAGGCACTCGAAGTAGGCCATTTCCGGAGCGTAGCCTGCCTCAGTGAGGGTCTCGAAACCGGCCTTGACCAACTCGACCGCACCACCGCACAGCACCGCCTGCTCGCCGAACAGGTCGGTCTCCGTCTCGTCCTTGAAGGTGGTCTCGATGATGCCGCTGCGGCCGCCGCCGACACCGGCAGCATAGGAGAGCGCCAGTTCCTTGGCGGTACCGGAGGCATCCTGGTGGATGGCGATCAGGTCGGGAATGCCGCCACCCTTGACGAACTCGGAGCGCACGGTGTGCCCCGGGGCCTTGGGCGCGATCATGATCACGTCCAGGTCCTTGCGCGGCTCGATCTGGTTGTAGTGGATGTTGAAGCCGTGGGCGAAGGCCAGGGTGGCCCCCTGCTTGAGATTCGGCTCGACCTCGTTCTCGTAGATGGCCTTCTGGTTCTCGTCCGGCGCCAGGATCATGACGACGTCGGCGCTCTTGCAGGCCTCCGGCACACCGGAAACCTTGAGACCGGCGGCCTCGGCCTTGGCGGCAGAGGACGAGCCGGCGCGCAAGGCGACGGTGACATCGACGCCCGACTCCTTCAGGTTGTTGGCATGGGCATGGCCCTGGGAGCCATAGCCGACGATGGTCACCTTCTTGCCTTGAATGAGGGAGAGATCGCAATCCTTGTCGTAATAAACGCGCATGATGTGCTCCTGAAGTGGTTGACCGAAGGGTTGAGGTGTCAGCGTTGATGGCCACCCGCGCCGTCTGTTGCGGCACTGGGCATCCTGCCATCCGATGCCGCCACCTTACGCCAGCACTGATATTGCGTAAAACGCTATATTTGCAACACGACATGCCGGAATATGAAATAATCCAGCCATGGACATGCGCCCCCTCAAGCAATTTCTCGCCCTGGCCGATACGCTGCACTTCGGTCGTGCCAGCGAGCTCTGCCACGTCAGCCCTTCCACGCTCTCACGCACCATCCGCCAACTGGAGCAAATCCTGGAAGCGTCGCTGTTCGAGCGCGACAACCGCCATGTGACCCTGACCCCCCAGGGTCTGATCTTTCAGGAGTACGCCAGGGATACCCTGGCGCAGTGGGAGGTGCTGCGTCATACGCTAAGCCGGCATGCCGACGAACTCGCCGGCGAGATCAGCATCTATTGCTCGGTCACCGCCAGCTACAGCTTCCTCTACGATCTACTCAGCGACTTTCGACTGCGCCACCCAAGAATCGAGCTCAAGCTGCATACCGGCGATCCCGCCGAATCCATGTCACGGGTACTCGACGGCGAAGAGGACATGGCGATCACCCCGAGACCACGCGGCGTACCGAGTCCTCTCGCCTTCAAGTCCCTGACTCGCTCGCCACTGGTCTTCATCGCCCCCGCCGCCCAGGCCGACTGGATCCCCGGCACCCCCGAATCCCCCTCCGTCACACAGTGGCAGCACGTGCCGATGATCCTCTCCGAAGCGGGTCTGTCACGGGAGTACACCGACACCTGGTTCAAGGCCTTGGGCGTCGCCCCGCGCATCTATGCCCAGGTCGCCGGCCACGAGGCCATCGTCAGCATGGTCGGCCTGGGCTTCGGAGTCGGCGTGGTGCCGAAGATCGTGCTCGACAACAGCCCCCTCGTCGAACGAGTCAGGGTGCTCCCGGTCAAGCCGGAGCTACCCCACTACGACGTCGGGCTCTGCGTGCTCAATCGCCGCCTGAAGAGCCCGCTGATCCAGGCACTGTGGGATGAAGTCGTGGAGCGCTGAAACGAAAAAGCCGCCCCGAAGGGCGGCTGAGCGCTTCAACCAGCAAGAATCAGAGGCTGAGGACTTTATCGCCGCGGGCAATACCCGACACTCCCGTCCGCGCCACTTCCAGAATGCCCACCGGCCCCATGGCCTGCAGGAAGGCATCCAGCTTGCCGGCATCGCCGGTAATCTGCACGGTGTAGAGGCTGGGCGTCACGTCGACGATCTGCGCGCGAAAGATATCCACCGTGCGCTTGACCTCGTCTCGGGCCGCTCCCAGGGCCTTGACCTTCACCAGCATCAGCTCGCGCTCGATGTGGTTGCCCTCGGTGAGGTCAACGAGCTTGATCACGTCGATCAGCTTGTTGAGATGCTTGGTGATCTGCTCGATCACACGGTCATCGCCCACGGTGGTTACGGTCAGCCGCGAGAGCGACGGGTCCTCGGTGGGCGCCACGTTCAGCGTCTCGATGTTGAAGTTGCGCTGCGAGAACAGCCCCACCACCCGCGACAAAGCGCCCGGTTCGTTTTCCATCAGAATCGAGATGATATGACGCATCAGGTCCGCTCCGTCTTGGAAAGCAGCATGTCACGCATGGAGCCCAGGGGCACCTGCATCGGATAAACGTGCTCGCGCGGGTCGACGATGACGTCGAGGAACACCAGCTCATGGTTGTCGGCGAAGGTGCGCTCGAGGGCCGGGCCGAGCTCATCCTTCGTCTCCACCCGCAGCGCGGTGAAGCCATATGCCTCGATCAGCTTGCTGAAGTCCGGCAGCGATTCCATGTAGGAGTGCGCATGACGCGACTTGTAGTTGAGGTCCTGCCACTGACGCACCATGCCCAGGGAGGCGTTGTTCAGATTGACGATCTTCACGCCACCGCCGAACTGCTTACAGGTAGACAGCTCCTGCATCATCATCTGGAAGCTGCCCTCGCCGGTGACGCAGATCACCTGCTCGTCCGGGAAGTTCTGCTTGATGCCCATGGCCGCCGGAAAACCGAAGCCCATGGTGCCGAGTCCACCCGAGGTGATGAAACGGTTGGGCTTGTCGAACTTGTAGTACTGGGCCGCGAACATCTGATGCTGCCCCACGTCGGTGGTCACGTACGCCTCGCCACGGGTGATCTCGCAGAGCGCCTCGATCACCTCCTGCGGCTTTAACTGCTCGCCCGGCTGAGAGGGTTCGTAGAGCTTGCCCGCCCGCTCCTCACGCCAGCCCTCGATCTTCTGCCACCACTCGCCCAGCGCTTCGGGATGCTCGACCTCCTTGCCCTGCAGCAGGCTGATCATCTCGTTGATCACGCTGCCCGCCGGCCCGACGATAGGCACATCCGCGCGCACGGTCTTGGAGACCGAGCTGGGGTCGATGTCCACGTGTATGATCTTGGCCGTGGGACAGAACTTGGAGGTGTTGTTGGTGACCCGGTCGTCGAAACGTGCCCCGATGGCGATGATCAGGTCGGCATGGTGCATGGCCATGTTCGACTCGTAGGAGCCGTGCATGCCCAGCCAGCCCAGGCACTGACGATCGCTCTGCGGATAGGAGCCGATGCCCATCAGCGTGGTGGTGATGGGATAGCCCAGCCGCTTGACCAGATCGGTGAGCCCCTCGCTGGCCCGGCCGGTGACCACACCACCGCCGGTGTAGAACATTGGCCGCTTGGCCTTGAGCATCAGCTCGACGGCCTTCTTGATCTGGCCGGTGTGACCACGGGCCACCGGGTTGTATGAGCGCATCTTGATCTTCTTGGGATAGATGTACTCGTAGCGCTCGGTGGGGGCGGTCATGTCCTTGGGAATGTCCACCACCACCGGGCCGGGGCGGCCGGTAGAAGCCAGGTAGTAGGCCTTCTTGAGCACTTCCGGGATCTCGGACGGGTGCTTGATCGAGAAGCTGTGCTTCACGATGGGCCGCGTCACGCCGATGATGTCGGTCTCCTGGAAGGCGTCCTCGCCAATCAGGTGGCTGGCCACCTGACCGCACAGTACCACCATGGGTATCGAGTCCATGTAGGCGGTGGCAATACCGGTAACCGCATTGGTGGCACCGGGGCCGGAGGTCACCAGCACCGTGCCCGGCTTGCCCGAAGCCCGGGCATAGCCGTCGGCGGCGTGGGTCGCCGCCTGTTCATGGCGCACCAGGATGTGCTTGACCTTGTCCTGGCGGAACAGCGCATCGTAGATGTGCAGCGCCGCACCACCGGGATAGCCGTATATATATTCGACGCCCTCATCCTGCAGGAATCGGGCAATCATGTCCGCGCCGGAAAGCAGTTC
>NZ_AZQX01000074.1:0-20437 GCF_000568385.1 Halomonas sp. BC04 | reverse complement strand
GCGATATTCGCCAGCGTTGGCGTCACCGCCTGGGAGCCTTCGGCCTCCAGTCGTGATCTGAAGATACTCCTACAGTGCGGTAGTCGCTTGTCATGGCAGGAAAAGAAGCTGTTGGAGCGCTCGGTTCGGCGCCCCGACTCTGCATCGCGACTGGCGCCGTCAGGCGCCCCGGCGGAGGCTGAAACGTCGGTGGTGGTCGCGAACCCTGGCAACTCCGCGGGGGAGGCCTTCGGCCTCCAGTCGTGATCTGAAGTTACTCCTACAGTGCGGTAGTCACTTGTCATGGCAGGAAAAGAAGCTGTTGGAGCGATCGGTTCGGCGCCCCGACTCCGCATCGCGACTGGCGCCGCTAGGCGCCTTGGCGGAGGCCGCTGCGTCAGCGATATTCGCCAGCGTTGGCGTCACCGCCTGGGAGGCCTGCGGCCTCCAGTCGCGATCTGAAGATGCTCCTACAATTCGGTATTGCAGACCTTTTTGGAGTGCTCCCTTTGGCACTTCTCCAGGAAACGGGCACAATCGGGTGCCCGTTTTCGTGTTCGAGGCTTCATGACGCTTTCATCGCCAACCACTGATCGGCCATCTCCTCGCCCCGTTCGACGCGAGCTCCTCGAAGGACCCATTGCCACGACCCTGCTGCGCAAGAGCCTGCCGGTGGTGGGGGGCATGATCGCCATGCTCAGCTTCAACCTGGTGGACTCCTGGTTCATCGCCCGGCTGGGCACCGAGCCATTGGCCGCGGTCTCCTTCACCTTCCCGGTGGTCTTCGCGGTGATCAGCCTGGCCATCGGGCTGGGAATCGGCACCTCGGCGGTCGTCGCCAGAAGGCTGGGGCAGGGGGATCTCGACACGGTGCGCCGGCGCGCCACCGATGCGGCACTGCTCGCACTTGGAGTCGGTCTTTTCCTGACCGCGCTGGGGCTGGCCACAATCGATCCACTGTTTCGACTATTGGGCGCCGACGATGCATTGATGCCCCATGTACGCGACTACATGGGCATCTGGTACCTGGGGGCAGCGGTCGTCATCGTGC
The DNA here is from genome assembly GCF_000568385.1 of Halomonas sp. BC04. Taxonomy (NCBI): domain Bacteria; kingdom Pseudomonadati; phylum Pseudomonadota; class Gammaproteobacteria; order Oceanospirillales; family Halomonadaceae; genus Halomonas; species Halomonas sp. BC04. The sequence continues at coordinate 19,407 of NZ_AZQX01000074.1, read as the reverse complement.
CCCGGGTGCTCAACAGCGTGCTCAGAGCCCAGGGCAATACCCTGATCCCCGGCTTGATGATGGCGGTGGCGGCCTTGCTCAACGGACTCCTCGACTGGCTACTGATCTTCGGGGTGGGTCCTTTTCCCGAGCTTGGCGTCCAGGGGGCCGCCCTCGCCACCGTGATCAGCTGGGGCGCGATGACCGCGGCGCTTTTCCTGCAGCGTGAACTGCGGGACTGCCTCGACTTCCGGCGCTTGCCCCTGGCGGGGATGCTCGATTCCTGGCGCGAGCTGTCGCGTATTGCCGTCCCCGCCGCCATCACCAGCGTTTTCACGCCAATGGCGCTCGCCCTGGTGACGCGTATCGTCGCTGACCATGGCCACCACGCCGTGGCCGGCTTCGGTGTCGGCACCCGAATCGACGCCTTCGTTCAGATTGCCGTACTGGCGCTTTCCATGACGCTTCCGCCCCTGGTCAGCCAGAACATCGGCGCCGGGCAGCACGACCGGGTGCGGCGTGCCATCTTCGGCTGCTTCGGCTTCGTGCTCGCCTGGCAGTTTGCGGTCTGGCTTCTGCTTCAATTGCTGGCTCCCTGGTTGGTAGGCAGCTATGCCGACGGACAGGCCATGGCCGAGGTGCTGCGCTCCTTCCTGTGGTGGGTGCCGTTGGGGCTGGGAGCGCAGGGGGTCGTCATCCTTGCCGTCTCCTCACTGAACGCCCTGCATGAGCCGGGAAGGGCCATGCGTCTGTCGATCATACGACTCTTTGCCCTGACCGTGCCGCTCGCCTGGCTGGGCGGTGTCGTGGCAGGCCCCACCGGCATTTTCATCGGCATGTTCATCGCCAACGTACTGGTAGGCCTGGTGGCCTGGTTGTTGATCCATCGTCGGCTTCAAGAGCGGGCGCCGCCGGTATCGCCATCAAGCTAGGCGTACCCACAGGGCTATGCGGTGAGCGAGAGAAAAAACCTGGCCCAGGGGTTGGCAGCGTGACGCTCATGGTCTACATTCTATCAAAATGTAGATATTCGCCACGGAGAATCCACAATGAGCCAGATCACCCCCGTCACCTGGGAAGACCCGTTCCGCCTGATCGATCAGCTGGACGAAGACGAGCGCATGGTGCTGCAAACCGCCCATGACTACTGTCAGGACAAACTGATGCCGCGGGTGCTGGAGGCCAATCGCCACGAGCACTTCCACCGCGAGATCATGAACGAGATGGGGGAGCTGGGTCTGCTTGGTGCCACCATCGACGGCTATGGCTGCGCCGGCATGAACTACGTCAGCTACGGCCTGATCGCTCGTGAAGTGGAGCGCGTCGACTCCGGCTACCGCAGCGCCATGAGCGTTCAGTCCAGCCTGGTGATGTATCCCATCCACGCCTTCGGCACCGATGCCCAGCGCGAGAAGTACCTGCCCAAGCTGGCCACCGGCGAGTGGGTGGGCTGCTTCGGCCTCACCGAGCCGGACCACGGCTCCGATCCGGGCAGCATGTCCACCCGGGCCGTTCGCACCGACAGCGGCTGGCGCCTCAACGGGACCAAGACCTGGATCACCAACTCGCCCATCGCCGATGTCTTCGTGGTCTGGGCCAGGGATGAAGAGGGCGTGGTTCGCGGCTTCATCCTCGAGAAGGGCATGCCCGGGCTCTCCGCACCCAAGATCGACGGCAAGTTCAGCCTGCGTGCCTCCATCACCGGACAGATCGCCATCCAGGACGTGGAAGTCTCCGACGACCAGCGCCTGCCCGGCGTGACCGGCCTCAAGGGCCCGTTCTCCTGCCTCAATCGTGCCCGCTTCGGCATCGCCTGGGGCAGCATGGGAGCCGCCGAGGCGTGCTGGCATGCCGCTCGCGAGTACACCCTGGATCGCAAGCAGTTCGGTCGCCCGCTGGCCGCCAATCAGCTGATCCAGAAGAAGCTGGCCGACATGCAGACCGAGATCGCCCTGGGCCTGCAGGCCGCACTTCGCGTGGGTCGAATGATCGATGACGGCCAACTGGTGCCGGAGGCGATCTCGCTGATCAAGCGCAACAACTGTGGCAAGGCGCTGGATATCGCCCGGGTCGCTCGCGACATGCACGGCGGCAACGGCATCTCCGATGAGTACCACGTGATTCGTCACATGATGAATCTCGAAGCGGTCAACACCTACGAAGGCACCCATGACGTCCACGCCCTGATCCTGGGTCGGGCCCAGACCGGCATCCAGGCCTTCGCCAACTAATTCGCCAAGCTCCAAACGCTACCTCTAGCGAGGAGCGACGGCGGGAAGCCGAAGAGGAGGTCCTACGCCAGGGGTGAGGAGCACTGCTCCGAACGGGCGGGGCAGGGATGGCCCGCACCGGCCCTGCAAGCGGCACAGGACGCGAGAGCGCCGCAGGGCGTCGGTAGCGTACAGGGATGTATTCACAGCGCCTCCTCGATGGTCCGAAAATTCGGGGCTTGTCCGCCGCAGCGACGAGTGTGGAAGGAGTCAGAATGAGTCGACCGCTGGAAGGCATAACTGTCCTCGACATGTCGCGAGTGCTGGCTGGCCCCTGGGCCGGTCAGCTGCTTGCCGACCTCGGGGCGCGAGTGATCAAGATCGAGCACCCCGAACGCGGCGACGACACCCGCGGATGGGGCCCACCCTGGCTTGCCGAAGACCTGGAGGCGGAAAACGGCGATCCCGAACGTGTGGCGGCCTATTTCCTCTGTGCCAACCGTGGCAAGCAGTCGCTGGCAGTGGATATTGCCAGTGAGCGAGGGCAGGCGCTGATTCGCCAGCTGGCGAAGGGTGCCGACATCCTGCTGGAGAACTTCAAGGTGGGTGGCCTGGCCAAGTACGGCCTCGACTACGCCAGCCTGCATGAACTGAACCCCCGGCTCATTGGTTGTTCCATCACCGGCTTCGGCCAGGATGGGCCCTATGCCCACCGCGCCGGCTACGACTTCATGATCCAGGCCATGGGCGGACTGATGAGCATCGGTGGCGAGCCCGACGGCATGCCGATGAAAACCGGCGTGGCGATCACCGATGTCACCACCGGTCTCTACGCCACCATCGGCGTACTCGCTGCGCTGCATGAGCGTGAACGCACCGGGCTGGGGCGCCATGTGGATGTGGCACTGCTCGACGTTCAGGTGGCGGCATTGGCCAACCAGTCGCTAAACGCGCTGGTCAGTGGCCAATCGCCCCAGCGACATGGCAATGCCCATCCGAACATCGTGCCCTATCAGGCCTTCGCCTGCGCCGACGGCTACCTGGTGCTCACGGTGGGCAATGACAGTCAGTTTGCTCGACTTGCCGAACTTTTCGGTCACCCGGAGTGGGCGACGGATCCCACCTATGCCACCAATGAGGCCCGGGTGGGCAACCGCGACCAGCTGGTGCCATTGATCCAGGCGATTTTCCGCACCCGGACGCGCGACGACTGGTTGGCCGAGCTGGAAGCCCGCGGTATTCCCGCCGGGCCCATCAACACCATCAGCGAAGTCTTCGACGATCCTCAGGTTCGTCACCGGGGAATGCAGCGCACCCTGAAGCGTGGCGATCTCGACGTGCCCCAGGTGAGCAACCCGCTACGCTTCGACGGGGAGCATTCTACCAGCGATGTGGCCCCACCCAGGCTTGGGCAGGATAGCGATGCCATCCTCGCTGAGATGGGGTTGTCGGTAGAGGATATCGCCAGATTGAAGCGCGAAGGGGTGGTTCGCTAAGAGGGTTGGCAACACCGCCGGGAGGCCTTCGGCCTCCAGTCGTGAGCTGAAGCTTCTCCTCCAGCACGGCCAATGCCTCCCTTGTTGGAGCGCCGCTCCGCGTCGCGACTGGCACCGATAGGCGCCCGGCGGAGGCTGAAACGCCGGTGATGGCCGCGAACGTTGGCAACACCGCCGGGAGGCCTTCGGCCTCCAGTCGTGAGCTGAAGCTTCCTCCGACAGGGTGGCTTTCCCTCCCTTGTTGGAGCGCCGCTCCGCGTCGCGACTGGCGCCGATAGGCGCCTTGGCGGAGGTGCCTCACATCAGTGGTTGTCGTCAGCATTGGCAACCCCGCCGGGAGCCTTCGGCCTCCAGTCGTGATCTGAAGATTCCTCCGACAGTGTGGTAGTCGCTGGCCTTGTTGGAGCGCTGGTTCCCATCGCGACTGGCGCCGGGAGCGCCCGGCGGAGGCTGAAACGCCGGTGATGGCCGCGAACGTTAGCAACCCCGCCGGGTGGCCTTCGGCCTCCAGTCGTGATCTGAAGCTTCGTCCGACAGTGTGGTAGTCGCCGGCCTTGTTGGAGCGCTGGTTCCCATCGCGACTGGCGCCGGCAGGCGCCCGGCGGAGGCTGAAACGCCGGTGATGGCCGCGAACGTTGGCAGCCCCGCCGGGAGGCCTTCGGCCTCCAGACGTGATCTGAAGTATCTCCTGCAAGTTGGTGTGCCACCGTCGATCAAGGCTATCGCGGCGAGAATCGCCGTGTCAGGCCTGTCTCGGCGATCATGCGGGTGGAAATCTCCTCGATGGAGAAGCGGGTGGTGTCGATGAAGGGAATGTGCAGCTGACGGTAGAGCCCCTCGGCCTGTTCGACTTCCTGGGTGCACTGGTCCAGCGAGCTGTAGCGACTGTTGGGCCGGCGTTCGTGACGTATTGCCGTCAACCGTCGCGGATCGATGGTCAGGCCGAACAGCTTGTGTCGATGGGCCGCCAGCACCTTGGGTAGCTTGAGGGTGCCGTTCTCGTCGAGGTCATCCTCGGTGAGCGGATAGTTGGCGGCGCGGATGCCGAACTGCAGGGCCAGGTAGAGCGAGGTGGGGGTCTTGCCGCAGCGGGAGACTCCAACCAGAATCACATCCGCCTGATCGTACTGGTGGGTGCGGGCGCCGTCGTCATTATCCAGGGCAAAATGAACCGAATGAATGCGGTCCATGTAGACCTCATCCTTGCCGATGGAGTGGGTGCGCCCCACACTGTAGCTGGAGTGGGTGCCCAGCTCCTGCTCCAGCGGCTTGAGGAAGGTGGAGAAGATATCGACCTTGAATCCGATAGCACCGCGTATTACATCGCGTATGCCTTCATCGACGATGGTGTCGATGATGATCGGCTGCTCACCGTCACGTACCGCCGTGGCTTCGATGATCTCGACCAGGGTGCGTGCCTTTTCGACGGTGTCGATGTAGGGCTTGGTGAGCATGCGCAGATCGACATTCTCGAACTGTGCCAGCAGGCTGCGACCGAGGCTTTCGGCGGTGATGCCGGTGCCGTCGGAAATGAAGAAGGCGGTACGTGGCATGGCAGGGTCGATTTCCATTGATAGGGACGTTTCCATTGTCGGGGCTGCTGGCGTCCCGGGCAAGGCGTGGTTTATTCGGTGCACTGTCCACAAGCCACTACAAAAATGCAGGAAAAGGGGCAACTGTTGTAAAAATCCTCCAGTGACTTCGATGTTAGACCAATGGCGAATATGGAAACATCCGGTTAAGGTGTCGACCATTGCATCATTTGCCTGTGACAAGGCTTCGAAGATCAAGGGGGTCTCGTGGAAGATTACATCCTGTGGTTCGACCAGCTCGGCATGGACGACGTGGAACGGGTCGGCGGCAAGAACGCCTCCCTGGGTGAGATGATCTCAAACCTGTCTGGAGCCGGCGTCACAGTCCCCGGCGGCTTCGCCACCACCGCCCACGCCTATCGCGAGTTCCTGGCCCACGAGGGACTCAACGAGCGCATCAACCAGGCCCTCAACCGGCTCGACGTCGATGACGTCACCGAGCTGTCGCGGGTGGGTGCCGAAATCCGCCAGTGGGTGATCGACACGCCACTGCCTCCTACCTTCGAGCAGCACCTGCGCACCGCCTACGACAAGCTGGTCACCCAGCACCCCAATCTCAAGGCGGCCGTTCGCAGCTCGGCCACTGCGGAGGACCTGCCGGATGCCTCCTTCGCCGGCCAGCAGGAGACTTTCCTCAATATTGAAGGCTTCGACAACATCAAGCGAGCCGTGCACGAGGTCTTTGCTTCGCTGTTCAACGACCGCGCCATCTCCTACCGGGTGCACCGTGGCTATGCCCACGAGAACGTGGCGCTCTCGGCGGGCGTCCAGAAGATGGTGCGTTCAGAAACCGGCTCCAGCGGCGTGATGTTCACCCTGGACACCGAGTCCGGCTATCGCGACGCGGTATTCGTCACGGCCTCCTGGGGCCTGGGCGAGACCGTGGTGCAGGGCTCGGTCAACCCGGATGAGTTCTACGTTCACAAGCCGACCCTGGCCGCCGGTCGCCCGGCCGTGCTGCGCCGCAACCTGGGCTCCAAGCTGATTAAGATGGTCTATGGCGACGATGCCAGTGCCGGCAAGTCGGTCTCCACCGTGGATGTTCCCCTCAAGGATCGCGCTCGTTTCTGCATCAACGACGAGCAGGTCATGGCCCTGGCGCGCCAGGCGATGACCATCGAGGAGCACTATGGCCGGCCCATGGATATCGAGTGGGCGCTGGACGGCGACGATGGCGAGCTCTATATCGTCCAGGCGCGCCCGGAAACGGTGGTCTCCCAACTGGAGGGCGGCAAGCTGGAGCGCTTCCACCTCAAGGAGAAGGGGCGCACCCTGGTCACCGGACGGGCCATCGGCCAGCGCATCGGGCGTGGTGCGGTGAAGGTCGTCTTCTCGCCGGATGATATGGACAAGGTCAAGGCGGGGGATGTCCTGGTCACCGACATGACCGATCCCGACTGGGAACCGATCATGAAGCGCGCCTCGGCGATCGTCACCAACCGCGGCGGCCGCACCTGCCATGCGGCGATCATCGCCCGTGAGCTGGGTATTCCGGCCGTGGTGGGCTGTGGCGATGCCACCGACACCCTCCAGGATGGGCGTGACGTCACAGTCTCCTGTGCCGAAGGCGATACCGGCCATGTCTACGAAGGGTTGCTCGATTTTGACCGTCGCGTGTCCACCGTCGACGCCATGCCCGAGATCCCGTTCAAGATCATGATGAACGTGGGCAACCCCGATCGTGCCTTCGGCTTCGCCGGGCTGCCCCATGCCGGCGTCGGCCTGGCGCGGCTGGAGTTCATCATCAACCGCATGATCGGCGTTCACCCCAAGGCGCTGCTCGAGTACGACACCCTGCCGCTGGAGCTGCAGCAGACCATCGACATGCGCACCGCCGGCTATGCCGACCCGGTGACCTTCTATGTCGACAAGCTGGTCGAGGGCATCTCGACCCTGGCGGCAGCCTTTCACCCGCAACGCGTCATCGTGCGGCTGTCGGACTTCAAGTCCAACGAGTACGAAAACCTGATCGGCGGCAAGCTCTACGAGCCCGGGGAAGAGAACCCCATGCTGGCTTCCGCGGTGCCTCCCGCTATATCTCCGACGCTTCCGTCCCTGCTTCGAGCTGGAGTGCCAGGCGCTCAAACGGTACGTGACGAGATGGGCCTCGACAACGTCGAGATCATGGTGCCCTTCGTGCGCACCACCGACGAGGCGCGGGAAGTGGTCGAACTGCTGGCCGCAAACGGCCTGAAGCGGGGCGACAACGGCCTGAAGGTCATCATGATGTGCGAGCTGCCTGCCAATGCGCTGTTGGCGGACGAGTTCCTCGAGCACTTCGATGGCTTCTCCATCGGATCCAACGACCTGACTCAGCTGACCCTGGGCCTGGACCGCGACTCCGGCATCGTCGCTCACCTCTTCGATGAGCGGAACCCGGCGGTGCTCAAGCTGCTCTCCATGGCGATCCAGGCCTGCAAGGCACAGGGAAAGTATGTCGGCATCTGCGGCCAGGGCCCCTCCGATCACCCGGATCTGGCCAAGTGGTTGATGGAGCAGGGCATCGACTCGGTATCCTTGAACCCGGATGCGGTACTGGAAACCTGGTTCATGCTGGCGGGAGAAACCATCGCGTAGAAACCGACGCGTAGTCGCGACAACACCGAGTCACCAAAGAGCCCGTTTGATTGTCGTCAAACGGGCCTTTTTTCGCCTATGCTGTATACCTCTTACACGGAGTTACCGAGGGCCCTCCAATGGATCATCAGACAGTTTCTTTGCGTCGCAGCTGGCTGGGCATCGTTGTATCCGCAACCATGCTCGGTTTGCCGCTTGTCGCCCTTGCTGACGTTACGTTCGAGTACTCGGCCCCCGCCATCGATCCGGAGCAGGCGTCCGGCTACAGCGAGAAGCCTGGCTGGGCGACCGAGCGCTTCGCGGTGGCGGCGGCGAATCCGCTTGCCACCGATGCCGGCTACCAGGTACTCCGGGCCGGCGGTTCGGCGGTGGATGCCGCCATTGCCGTGCAGATGGTGCTGACGCTGGTCGAGCCCCAGTCCAGCGGCATCGGCGGCGGTGCCTTCCTGATGCACTTCGACGGCAGCGACGTCACGGCCTTCGACGGTCGCGAAACGGCGCCCAGGGCCGCCAGTGAATCCCTGTTCCTCAATGGGGATGGCGAGCCGCTCGAGTTCATGGATGCCGCGGCAAGCGGGCTTTCGGTTGGCGTGCCGGGTACCGTGCGCATGCTGGAGAAGGCTCACGGTGAGTATGGCAAGCTGCCCTGGGCAGAGCTGTTCGCACCTGCCATCACCCTCGCCGAGGAGGGATTCCCCGTCAGCCATCGGCTGCACACCAGCCTGGCCGGCGAAGAGCGCCTGCGTGACGATCCACTGGGCGGTGCCTTCTACTATAACGACGCCGGAGAGCCCCTTGAGGAAGGGCATCTGCTCAAGAACCCGGCGCTGGGCGCCATCCTGCGCAAGATTGCCGAAAATGGCAGCAAGGCGATGCATACCGGGAAAATTGCCGAGGACCTGGTCCATCGGGTCCAGGGCCACCGGGATCGTCCGGGCGCCATCAGCCTCGAGGATATGGCGACCTATGTCGCCAAGCAGCGCGACCCCATCTGTACCGACTGGCAGGCCTATCGTGTCTGCGGCTTTCCGCCTCCCTCGTCGGGCCACCTGACCATCATGCAGATCCTGGGAACCATGGAGCATCTGCCGGCACTGGAGGCGCCACTGGAAGAGGGCCAGCCGAGCGTCGAATGGCTGCATCGCTTCCTGGAAGCCTCACGCCTCGCCTTTGCCGACCGTGGCAAGTACATCGCCGATCCGGACTTCGTCGATCCTCCGGGAGGGCGCTGGAGCGCCATGCTCGAGCCCGACTACCTCGCCCTTCGTGCCGAGCTCATCGAGGAGCAGAGCATGGGGCCGAATGGCGCCCGGCCGGGCAACCCCGGCGACATCGAAACTGCCTGGGCGGTACAGCCAAGCCAGCCGGAATACGGCACCAGTCACATCAGCATCATCGACGAGGCGGGCAATGGCCTGGCCATGACCACCACCATCGAGTCAGCCTTCGGCTCGCGCATGCTCGCCAATGGCGGTACCGGCCTGCAAGGCGGCTACCTGCTCAACAATGAGCTGACGGACTTCTCCTTCCGCCCCCTGGATGCCGACGGCACCCCCATCGCCAACCGGGTGGAGGCCGGCAAGCGGCCGCGCTCGAGCATGAGCCCGACCCTGGTCTTCGATCGGGAAAGCGATGAGCTGATTGCGAGCCTCGGTTCACCGGGTGGGGCGGCGATCATCCACTATACGGCCAAGGCGCTGGTGGCGATGCTCGACTGGGGGCTGAACGCACAGGAGGCGCTCGACCTGCCCCATGCCATCACCCTTGGCGGGCCGGCTTTCCTGGAGGAGGGGCGCTTCGATGCGTCGGTGCTGGAAGCCCTGAACGAGCGTGGTCACGAAGCGAGCGGGCGTGAGCTGACAAGCGGACTCCAGGCGATCATGAAAACCGAGGAGGGCTTCTTCGGCGGGGCCGACCCCCGGCGTGAAGGCGTCGTCATGGGAGACTGAGGCGTGGGGGACTGACAATCACCTCCGCAACCAGTTGCGCAACTTGACCAGCAGCAGGGCGCCATCGCTGAGTTCCCGACGGTCCCGCATCAGTTCGGTCAGGCGGTCCGGGTAATCCGTGATGATGGCATCCACGCCCAGGTCGATCAGCTGCGACATGCGAGCCCGGTCGTTGACCGTCCAGGCATGGACCTCGTAGCCCAGCTCACGGGCCAGGCGTATCTCGTTCTCGGTGATGCGGTTATGCCGCAGGCCCAGTGCATCGAAGCCGCGCCGCTCCAGCGTGCCCGGCATGACCAACTGGGCCAGGAGGGTGACGCGAAGCTCGGGCTCCCGCTCCTTCACCATCTGGACGACGCCCGGTGACATCACCGCGACGCGGGTTTCGCTGATCACATCGGGATTCCCGCAGCGGGTCGTCGATTGTGCCGGCGAGAGCATTTCCAGGCACTCTTCCCTTGCCGTCGCTTCTCGCTGGAGCGATTCCAGCACCGCCTCAACCAGTGCGAGCTCAGCGCCAGGATCGGGCTTCATATCGATCATCAGGGTGCTGCGTCCCCTCACCGTTTCCAGCGTCTCATCCAGGGTGGGGATGCGTTCGCCGATGAAGGCGTCGCCGAACCAGCTGCCCACATCGAAGGTCTGCAGCTCCTCCAGCGTCAGGTCGCGGACGTTACGGGGGTCTCCGGTGAGCCGCTGCAGGCTGCGATCGTGGTAGACCACGACCTCCCCATCGGCGGTCAATCTCACGTCGATCTCGACGTAGTCTGCCCGGTCCACAATCGCCCGTTCGACAGCCGCCAGGGTATTCTCCGGTGCGGCCATGGAGCTGCCGCGGTGGGCGATATTGGTCACGTCATCACGCAACTCGAAACTATTGACGATCCACCAGGCCTGGGCCAGGGCGAAGATCACCACCCCCAGCTCCACGCCCCAGGCCAGGCGGCCAGGATGGGCGTCTGGCGGTGGTGGGGCGGGGCGGGGCTCCCGGTGGGCCAGCCGCAGATAGAGGCAGGCCGACAGCAGCGCGTTGGCAGCGATACCGACGAAGGTAATGGCCAGCGTTACCAGCACATAGCCGGTCAAGTAGCCCAGCATGGCCGGAATCAGCACCGCATTGCGTTCCGGCAGCCACCAGAGCATGGGCGTGAAGATACGATCGAAGATCCAGGAAGCGATGAAGGGCAGGGCGATGATCACCAGCAGCAGGCCCAGCACGACGAGCGCGACGCGTCCCTTGCTGCCTCTGGTCAGCTCGCGACTGCGTTTCAAGGCGGACAGTGGGGATGTCTGTTCCAGGGTGACGATGGGCAGCGCCAGGATCCAGCGGAAGTAGAGCGACGCCGCCACGAAGGCCCAGCCCGCGACCAGGGGCGTGGCGGCGGCCAGGTATTGCCAGTACGCAGGGGGGCGGACCCGGAGCACGTAATACGGGTCGAGTCCGCCGATGATCAGGTCATAGAGCCAGCCGAGCAGCAGCAACACCGGCAGCATCAGCAGCAGGTGGGCCCCCACCTGAAACACCACGAGCCCGATCAGCGCCGGCGCCCGATGCAGGGTCTGCCACAGGGCGATGAAAGCGAGCTGGTAATGGTTGTTGCGGCGTCGAACCGCCACCAGGATCATCCCCGCCTGTTGCAGGAAGAGCACCACGAAGACGATGCCGATCGCCGCCAGCGCCCAGAGGATGCCGGACGGCGTCAGCAGCAGGTCGAGCAGCTCCGCGTTGGTGATGACTGGCTGGCTGATGCGGCCGAGCAGGCTGGTCAAGGCCCATGCAGCGGACGGCAGCAGCAGGCTCGAAGCGAGAAGGGTGAAGAACAGATGGTACGCCACCAACGGGCGCAAGTGCTCGCGCAGGCTGCGCATCACGTCCATTGCCAGCGATGTTGGTGTCAGCACGGTAGCGAGTCGTTGGGATTCATGATGTTAGAGTGGCATTGAAAAAGTGGATAAGGCAAGGGCGAGGGTGGTGATAATCACCCACGTTGCAGCCTCCGCCGGGCGCCTATCGGCGCCAGTCGCGATGGGAACTCGGGGCGCCGAACCGAGCGCTCCAACAGTGATTCTTTCCACCCAGGGCGCCACACCGCTGTAGGAGGAATCTTTAGATCACGACTGGAGGCCGCAGGCCTCCCGGCGGGGTTGCCGAGGTTGGCAGCTACCATTAGCGACGGCAGCCTCCGCCAAGGCGCCTATCGGCGCCAGTCGTGCGATAAATCGTCCTCCTACAGCTGCTTTTTTCTGCCAGCGCAGGTGTTTACCATCTTGTAGGAGGAATCTTTAGATCACGACTGGAGCCGCAGGCCTCCCGGCGGGGTTGCCGAGGTTGGCAGCTACCATTAGCGACGGCAGCCTCCGCCAAGGCGCCTATCGGCGCCAGTCGTGCGACAAATCGTCCTCCTACAGCTGCTTTTTCCTGCCAGCGCAAGTGTTTACCATCTTGTAGGAGGAATCTTTAGATCACGACTGGAGGCCGAAGGCCTCCTCGGCGGTGTTGCCGGTGCTGCTTCACCCTTCCAGGTTCAGGCGCTCTTCGGCGAGCACGATGCCGTTGTTGTCGGCATACAGCCACTGGCCGGGTTTCAGGGTGACGCCGGCGAAGGTGACCGGGATATCACGCTGTCCCTCACCGCGCTTGTCGCTCTTGCGCGGGTGGGTGCCCAGGGCCTGAACGCCAGATCGGTTTCGGCGAGCACGTCGACATCGCGCACGCAGCCGTACATCACCACGCCGGCCCAGCCGTTGTCGACCGCCTGCTCGGCGATCATGTCGCCCAGCATGGCGCAGCGATGCGAGCCGCCGGCGTCCACGACCAGCACTGCGCCATCGCCGGGTTCGGCAGCCGCCTCCTTGACCAGCGAATTATCCTCGAAGCACTTCACGGTACGCACCGGTCCGCAGAATGCCTCGCGGCCACCGAAGTTGACGAAGACGGGATCGAGTACCTGTACTTCGGGGTGGGCGTCGCAGATGTCGGGTGTAATGATGGCGCTCATGGACGGCTCCTGGCCTGAAGAAATGACGATGACGCGATGATGCCACACTTCGTGCGGGGTCACCGTCGTCGTTTCGTCGGAGCTTTCATCAAGAGTCGGCGACGCCGGGACAAGGCGCGGCGTCATGGATCGAGATAGAAGGGGGCATTAGAAGCGAAAGCCGACCGAGGCGCTGAAGGTATCGATGGTGTAGTCGCTATCGAAGTCGTAGCGTTCGTACTCGGCCCTCAGCATGATCGGGTTGAAGTCGAACTGGGCGCCGACACCGTAGACCGGATCGAAGCCGTCGTTGTCCTGCAGTTCGAGGCTGGCATCGCCGAGGTTGCCTTCGACCTTGGTTTCCCAGCTGGCAGCACCCACCTTGGCAAAGGGGCTGAACCAGGGCGTTATCGGAAACTGACCGACCAGGTTGGCACCATAGGCGGTGGATTCCAGGTCGGTGCTGGTACCGTCCTGGCCGCGTAGCCGGACCCTCCCCAGGTCGGCATAGAAGACTTCGGCTGCCAGGTAGCGATTGATCTGGTAGCCGGCAAAGCCCTTCCAGACGTTGCCGTCATCGTCGATGCTGAAGTTGCGTCCTCCGCTCTCGATGAAATTGTCGACCTCGTCGCGATCATTTTCCAGTGAACTGAAGCCGGTACCCAGGCCGAGATAAGCATAGGGCTGGTGCGGTGGATTGGCGAGTGCGGCATTGGCGGTCAGCAGAGCGGCAGCGGCGAGCGAAGCAGTCAGCACTTTACTTGTCGACATTTTATTGCTCCTTGATGTCCCTTGGCCTTGATATCCTTGGCTTTTCCTTATCATGCGGTCATTCCGCCGGCAGTACCGATGCGCAGAAAAACCACCTGCCCTTGGCGCAGTGCTATGACCGCTTACGACATCTATAACGTAGTCTCGGGGCCTGAGCGCCACAAGTTGACTAAGGTTACGAAAGGTGTGCCGCCGTCGCCATTGATGCTGCTTGAACGGCCGCGCATAAAAAAGCGCCCCAATAAGGGGCGCTTTGGTCATCGGCTCCGGCCGTCACCCTTTAGGTGGGGGCCTTCGATGTTGCGAGCATCGGAGTCGAAATAATGCTTCCGGGGTCGTAGCTTATCAGGCTTCCTGGGCTACGGGAATCACATTCGAGGCCGCTTTCTGATACTCCTCGATTTCATGGAAGTTCATGTAACGATAGATCTCCCCGGCCATGGCGTCGAATTCGCCCATGTAACGCTGGTACTCCTCGACCGTCGGCAGCCGACCTTCCACCGCGGCCACCGCCGCCAGTTCCGCTGAGGCCAGGTAGACATTGGCGCCGTCGCCCAGGCGGTTCGGGAAGTTGCGGGTCGAGGTGGAGACCACGGTGCTCTTGGCGGCAACGCGGGCCTGGTTACCCATGCACAGCGAGCAGCCCGGCATCTCCATGCGCGCCCCGGCACGACCGTAGATGCCGTAGTAGCCCTCTTCCGTCAGCTGGTGCTGGTCCATCTTGGTGGGCGGCGCCAGCCACAGGCGGGTCTTCAGGCTGCCGGCCGGCTGCTTCTCGAGCAGCTTGCCTGCGGCGCGGAAGTGACCGATGTTGGTCATGCACGAACCGATGAACACCTCGTCGATCTTCTCGCCGGCCACCTCGGAAAGCAGGCGGGCGTCGTCGGGGTCGTTCGGCGCGCAGAGGATCGGCTCCTTGATCTCGTCCAGGTCGATCTCGATGACCTCGGCGTATTCGGCATCCTTGTCGGCGCGCATCAGGCTCGGGTTGGCCAGCCACTCTTCCATCGCCGCGATACGACGGCTGATGGTGCGTTCTTCGCCGTAGCCGTTGCTGATCATCCACTTGAGCAGGGTGATGTTGGACTTCAGGTACTCGGCGACGCTCTCCTCGGAGAGGGTGATGGTGCAGCCGGCAGCGGAGCGCTCGGCGGAGGCGTCGGAGAGCTCGAAAGCCTGCTCGACGGTGAGGTCGTCGAGTCCTTCGATCTCCAGCACGCGACCGGAGAAGGCGTTCTTCTTGCCCGCCTTGGCCACGGTCAGCAGACCATGCTTGATCCCGTAGTAGGGGATGGCGTGGACCAGGTCACGCAGGGTGACGCCGGGCTGCCGCTTGCCCTTGAAGCGCACCAGTACCGACTCCGGCATGTCCAGCGGCATGACGCCGGTGGCGGCGGCGAAGGCCACCAGGCCGGAGCCCGCCGGGAAGGAGATGCCCATCGGGAAGCGCGTGTGGGAGTCGCCGCCGGTGCCCACGGTGTCGGGCAGCAGCATGCGGTTCAGCCAGCTGTGGATGATGCCGTCGCCGGGACGCAGCGAGACGCCGCCACGGTTCATGATGAAGTCGGGCAGGGTGTGGTGGGTGTCCACATCGACCGGCTTCGGATAGGCGGCGGTGTGACAGAAGGACTGCATCACCAGGTCGGCCTGGAAGCCGAGGCAGGCCAGGTCCTTGAGCTCGTCGCGGGTCATCGGACCGGTGGTGTCCTGGGAGCCCACGGTGGTCATCTTGGGCTCGCAGTACATGCCTGGGCGAACGCCTCCAGGCCGCAGGCCTTGCCGACCATCTTCTGGGCTAGGGTGAAGCCGAGGCCGGTGTCGACGGGCTGCTCGGGCAGGCGGAAGACGTCGGAGGGCGCCAGGCCCAGGGACTCGCGCGCCTTGCCGGTCAGGCCACGGCCGATGATCAGCGGGATGCGGCCGCCGGCACGCACCTCATCCAGGATCAGCTGGGTCTTGAGCTCGAAGGTGGTGACGACCTCGTCGGTGCCGTGCTTGCACACTTTGCCTTCATAGGGGTAGACGTCGATGACGTCGCCCATTTCCATGTTGGCAACGTCCATCTCGATGGGCAGGGCGCCGGAATCTTCCATGGTATTGAAGAAGATCGGGGCGATCTTGCCGCCGAAGCAGAAGCCGCCGGCGCGCTTGTTGGGCACGTTGGGAATATCGTCGCCGAAGAACCACAGCACCGAGTTGGTGGCGGACTTGCGCGAGGAGCCGGTGCCGACCACGTCACCCACGTAGGCGACCGGGAAGCCCTTGGCCTTCACTTCCTCGATCTGCTTCAGCGGACCGGTGGTGCCGGGCACTTCCGGTACGATGCCTTCGCGCTCGTTCTTGAGCATGGCGTTGGCATGCAGCGGAATGTCGGGACGCGACCAGGCGTCCGGGGCAGGGGAGAGGTCGTCGGTATTGGTCTCGCCGGGCACCTTGAACACGGTCAGGGTGATCTTCTCGGCCGGGGCGGGCTTGGAGAGGAACCACTCGGCGTCGGCCCAGGACTGCATGACCTCCTTGGCCACGGCATTGCCTGCGCGGGCACGCTCTTCCACATCGTGGAAGGCGTCGAACATCAGCAGGGTGTGCTTGAGCTGTTCGCCCGTCTCCTTGGCCAGTTCGGGATCGTCGAGCAGTTCCACCAGCGAGACGATGTTATAGCCACCCTGCATGGTGCCCAGCAGCTTGACGGCATGCACCTTGTCGATCAGCGGAGAGCTGGCCTCACCCTTGGCGATGGCGGTCAGGAAGCCGGCCTTGACGTAGGCGGCCTCGTCAACGCCCGGGGGAACGCGGTTGGTCAGCAGGTCGAGAACGAACTCCTCTTCACCGGCGGGCGGGTTCTTCAGCAGTTCGACCAGGGCGGCGACCTGCTCGGCGTTCAGAGGCTTCGGCGGGACGCCCTCGGCGGCGCGTTCCTCGACATGTTGGCGATAGGCTTCAAGCACGTTGGGGCCCTCTTCTATAGTGGTGGCCAAAGCACACCGATGCACCATCGGCATCGGTGAAATGACGGCTCTGGCTAGTGAAACAACCGGGTCACTGGGTGCGGCGATTCTACGCCAAACTGTCGACAATGTTAAGGCGACCCCCCTGGGGGCCGCCTTGAACTTTGGTCGGCGCAATGTTCGTGCGGTTACAAATCGTGCGACATTGAAGTGCCTCGACAGGTGCCTGTCGCACTCGGTCGCGTTACCATGGACACCGAAATATCCGGGAATCGACCAAGGTGGGAAGCGCCATGGCTGCGAGCATCACATCTCCCTGCGTGGGGCTCTGTTCCACCACGCTCGGCGACCCGGTCTGCCGGGGTTGCCAGCGTGGCGACGGTGAGATCCTCGACTGGTTTGGCCTGTCCGGTGACGAGCGTGCGGCACGCATGGCGGAGCTGGATGCGCTGCGTGAAAGCGTGGCTGGCCGCTTCCTGCGCGTGGTGGACGCCGACTGCCTCGAAGCCCAGCTGCTGCGTTATCGAATCCGCTTCCGGCCCGAACAGCCGGCGCTTTCGCGAGCGGTGGAGCTGTTGCGGGTGGGGCGCACGCGCATCCAGGCGCTGCCACGCTATGGCCTGGTACCCACCAAAGCGGCCCTCGGCCTGGATGTCGCAGAACTACATGCACGGCTCAGCCAGGCGCTGAACGAGGCCGCCGAACATCGCCGCGCCGAACAGCAGCGCTCTAGCAAGACATAGCAACGCACCACCCGATCTATCGATTGCACCACACCCGAGCCAATGACATGCCCGAGACCATTTCCGAGACCATGCCCGACATGCTGGAAGCGCCAAGCGAAGAGACCCTGTTGCCACCGGACCTGCTGGACTTCCTTCCTTGTGCGACACCCGATGCCTGGATAGCCTGGGCGCTCGAGAATCCCGAGCTGCTGCTGATCGATCACGCGCAGTGCGAGAAAAAGGCGGCCTCGACGGCAATGAGTCTCCTGTATCGTTACGTCGACGAGCCCTTGCTGCTGACCAAGATGTCGCAGCTTGCCCGGGAGGAGTTGCTGCACTTCGAGCAGGTAGTGAAACTGATGGAGAGTCGGGGTATCGTCTATCGTCATCTCAGCGCCTCCCGATACGCGGAAGGGCTGCGTCGGCACGTTACCCCTCAAGAACCGGCTCGGCTGGTCGATATTCTGATTATTGGCGCCTATATCGAGGCACGAAGCTGCGAACGGTTTGCTCGACTGATTCCTCACCTGGATGCCGAGCTTGCCAAGTTCTACCGCACTCTGGTTAAGTCGGAAGGCCGTCATTACGAGGATTATCTAATGTTGGCGCGGCATCTCGCTCCATGGCCGATCGACGACCGGGTTGCCTTTTTCGCCGAACGCGAAGCAGAGCTGATAGTCACGCCGGACAAGGCGTTTCGTTTTCATAGTGGTGTGCCGGGCTGAGGCCACCGCTTTCGCCATGCAGGGTTCCCGACATGCAGGACGCTCCACAAGACGTTCATAATAACGAATGGGATCAGCTAGCGCTGTTTGGACAGTTTTCTCTGACACTGGGCGATGACGTCCTCAACCAGTTCAGTTACGACAAGGTCAAGGCGCTACTGGTCTATCTGCTGCTGCACCAGCAACCCATCAATCGAGCCAGCCTGGCCGAGTTGCTGTGGCCTGACCAGGGCCTCTCTTCCGGGCGTACCAACCTGCGCCATGCCCTGCACTGTCTGCGGCAGTCGCTGGGAGAAGAGGCAGAGCGGGTGCTGGTGGTATCCCGCCAGACCATTGCCTTTCGACTTCCCGAGAGCTGGCACTTCGACCTGCATGAACTCCAGCGGCTCCTCGAAGGCCCAAGGATATCGCAACCCTTGAGCGGCTGCTTCAACGCTACCGTGGCGATCTGGTCGAAGAGCTTCAACTGCCTTCCTGCACCGAGTTCCAGCGTTGGCTGGTACAGCTGCGCAATGAGTGGCGCCAGCGGGTGATCCGCTTTTCCGAGGCCATCCTCGAGAGCAACGACGAGGTGCCCGACCATCTGTTGCAGGCCCTGGTCAGCCGCTTCTCGGGCTATGGCCCCTTCCACGAACGCCTGGTGCGCCAGCTGGCCGAACAGGGCCAGCTGGCGGCCGCCCACGAACAGTACAGCGCCTATCTGCAGCTGCTGGCCCTTTCCGGCCAGCAGCCCGAGCCCGGCTTTCTGCAGCTGGCGCGCTACTGGTCCGACGGCAATCCCGACCTGCAGGGACTCTCCTCGCAGGGCGCCTTCTCTCGCACCCTGGCGGCTGGCAGCTCGCCGCTGCGGGAGGACGAGATCGAGCAGCGCCAGCTTTCGGTCATGGCCATTCGCCTGCGCGTGAAGGGCGAGTTCTCCGCCCGCGACGAGACCCGCGCCTGCCTGACCCTGCAGATCGAGCTGATGCGCTGGCTGGAACAGCAGTGTCATCACCTGGGTGGGTTCTGGCTGCCCGGCGCTACCGGTGGTCTGGGTCTGGCCTGCTTCGGCACCCACGGCCCGGCGCACCAGCTGGCCGAACTGGTCGCACTCTACGAACACTGCCGTCGGGTGCTGCCCGACGAGATCGCGCGCCACTGGAGCGGTGCCGACGAGGCGCCGCGTATCGAACTGGCCGCCGGCCTCAACAGCGGCCGCGTGGTCTATCTTCCCGAGCGTCAACTGGTCGACCCACTGGGCCAGGTGACCCAGGGTGCCCTCGAGCTGATGACCGCCGCGGAAGGCAGTGAACTGGTGATCTCCCAGGAAGCCAGCCAGCATATGCCGCCGGCGCTGGACCTGCAGCCGCGGCTCTCCTCGCGGCTGGTGGCGAGCGACGGCCGCGTACGCCTGCGTGCCTGGTACTGGGACACAACGAAGGCGGGCGCGATGCCATGCCGCCCAGCCTGGTCGGGCG
>NZ_AZQX01000073.1:0-34656 GCF_000568385.1 Halomonas sp. BC04 | reverse complement strand
TCCATGGCCGCCGCCCGGGACTCGGCGGGGGCCTCTTCGGCAGGCTCTCCGGCGGCCTGCTGGTCGGCGTCGGCCATGGCGTCCGCCTCCACCGGAACCTCGGCGGGCTGCGTCACCAGTACCACATCCAGCTCGAGCGTTCCGCCGGGGCCGGCGCAAACCGGAAACTGGCTACCACGCCGATCAGGCCAGATGCAGCAGCAGCGCAGCCGAAAGCGCCAGCCAGCGCCGATAGGAGCGCGTGACCGGGGCATAGCGGATGGGATCGCTGATGGTGACCGCCATGTGTCTCGAAGGCTCTCCTCGTGTTGGGTGTATGGCTGGGCCTGCCTAAGGCGCGGCCCGCTCCAGGCGCCGCTCGATGGCATCCATCAACAGCCCGGCGATGTCGGTACCGCGCTGATCGTCTATCTCACGCACGCAGGTGGGGCTCGTCACGTTGATCTCGGTGATGTAGTCGCCGATCACGTCGAGGCCCACGAACATCAGCCCCCGTTCGCGGATCATCGGCTGTACCTGTTCGATCAGCCAGTAGTCGCGCTTGGTCAGTTCCCGGGTGACACCCGTGCCGCCGGCGGCCAGATTGCCCCGGGTCTCGCCGGCCATGGGCACCCGGGCCAGACCGTAGGGCACCGGCTCCCCCTCGATCAACAGGATTCGGGTATCGCCATCCCTGATCTCGGGAATGTAGCGCTGGGCCATGATCTGTCGCTGGCCACGCTCGGTGAGCGTCTCGATGATCGCCCCCAGGTTCCGCCCTTCCGGCTGCACGTGAAAGATACCGCTGCCACCCATCCCGTCCAACGGCTTGAAGATCACGTCGCGGTGTTCGGCATGGAAGGCGCGCAGCACCGGCTCGCTGCAGGAGACCAGGGTCGGCGTGCAACACTGGGGAAACTCCTGGGCGAAGAGCTTCTCGTTGCAGGAAAGCAGCGCCACGGTAGGGTTGACCACCAGTACGCCCTCGCGTTCGGCGAAGCCCAGCAGATGTACCGCGTTGAGAAAGTGGCCGTCGACCGGTGGATCCTTGCGCATCAGGATCACGTCCAGCTCGGCAAGCGGCGTGGCTTCCGGGGCGCCCAGGGCGTACCAGCGCTCGGGGTCGCGAAAGGCGGTGAGGTCGCGCATCCGCGCATGGGCGCGGCCATCCTTCAGGAACAGATCCTCCTGCTCCATGTAGTGCAGCGACCAGCCTCGCTCCTGGGCGGCCCACAGCATGGCCAGGGTGGTGTCCTTCTTGTAGGTGAGGTGCGCAATGGAGTCCATTACCACCCCGACTTTCAAGGCGGGTTCGCTTGTCAGCTTGCTCATCGGCTTGCTCATCGGAGTCAGTGTGGCCACGAAGGGGCTTGGGTGAACGAAGTATGCCGCAGGCCCTGGCCAACACCAAGGCTGCCACGGGAGACCACGCTTGACAGGTGGGAGCTTTACCCCTAATTTGGTTTCAAATGAAACTAAATACAGACACAGAGGCTCCCGCCATGATCGATATCCAGCAGATTCACCATGTCGCCTACCGCTGCAACGACGCCAAGGAGACCGTCGAGTGGTACCAGGACAAGCTCAACATGGACTTCCTGGTCGCCATCGCCGAGGACCGGGTGCCCTCCACCAAGGAGCCCGATCCCTACATGCATCTGTTCCTCGATGCAGGCAACGGCAATATCCTCGCCTTCTTCGAGATCCCCAATTCACCGCCCATGGGCCGCGACCCAAACACCCCGGAATGGGTCCAGCACATCGCCTTCCGCGTGGCCGACGAGGCCGCCCTGCTGGCCGCCAAGGAGGAACTGGAGAGCAAGGGCGTGAAGGTGCTGGGGCCCACCGAGCACGGCATCATCCGCTCCATCTACTTCTTCGACCCCAACGGACACCGCCTGGAGCTGACCTATGAAAAGGGCACCCCGGAACAGATGAAGCAGCTCAAGGAAGTGGCGCCGGCCATGGTGGAGGAGTGGTCGAAGACCAAGCGGGCACCCAAGCACGCCGCCTGGCTGCATGAGGAAGAGTTCAAGGCGCTGGACTGATCGGCATTGCCTGCTAGTGCCACACGGTCGCAAGCACCTGGGGGCACTTATCCCTCGTCCTGCGCCTCCGTAGCGCCGGGAGTCAGCCGGATCCCGGCATCCTCGATCACGATCAGGCGGCGCTTGTAGAGTCGGCCGATGGCCTGCTTGAAGGCGTTCTTGCTCACTCCCAGCCTTGCCTTGATCACATGGGCCGGGCTGGCATCGGAGAGCGGCAGATAGCCACCGCTCTCGCGCAGTGCCTTGAGCACCTGATCCCCAACCACATCGAGCCGGGCCGAGCCCGGTGGCAGCAATGACAGGTCGAGGCGGCCATCCTCGCGCAGCCGCTTGACGAAGCCGGGCACACGCTGGCCCCTGCGCAGCGGCCGGGTCACGTCGTCCTGATAGAGCAACCCCCAGAAACGGTGATCGACCACCGTCTTGAAGCCGAGATCGGTGCGGTCAGCGATGACCAGCACGACCTCATCACCCGCGGCGTAGCCGGTGGCCTCGTCCTGTATGAAGCGGTCGAGCTTCTGGGAGGCAACCGGCCGGCCCTGCTGATCCTCGTAGATGAGCACCAGTACCGCTTGCCGGGGGTGGGCCGAAAGCGCTGCTCGCCATAGGGCAGCAGCAGATCCCGAGGGTGACCCCAGTCGAGAAACGCCCCCGTCTCGTTGACCGTGACCACCTCCAGATAGGCGACGTCGCCAACCTGGGCCTTGGGCGCGCGAGGGCGACTCTCACGGCCGGAGGGTTGGGGCGGGCGTGGCACTGTGGGCCGACCAGGGCGACGGTCGTGAAAGGAGGAGGACATGGCGAGGGTTCCGCAAGAGTGTGCCGGCATTATGAGGCCTCCCAAGGCTTGGGCAAAGCCGAAGCCAGGAGCCTGTCGGAATTGACCGATCGTCGCAGTAGATCAGCGTTAAGTCCGACAGGCTTCTAGAGATCGCCGAACCGATACTGCAGCAACGACAGCGCCACCACCGGCGCGGTTTCGGTGCGCAGGATGCGCGGGCCGAGGGAGAGGAGAGAAAAATCGGCCGCCAGGGCGGCGTCGACTTCAGTATGGGACAGGCCGCCTTCCGGGCCGATCAGCAGCACCACACTGGACGGCGCCGTTTCGCGCTCGAGGACACGGTTGGTGGCCGGATGGAGCACCAGGCGCAGGGCCTCGTCACGCTCGCCGAGCCAGTCGGTGAGTGACATGGGGGGATGAACCGGCGGCACCGTGGCACGGCCGCACTGCTCGCAGGCGCTGACCGCCACCGCCTGCCAGTGGGCGAGCTTTCTGGCCTCGCGGTCGTTCTTGAGGCGCACGTCTCCATGCTCGGTGTAGAGCGGCGTGATAGCGGCCACACCCAGCTCGACGGCCTTCTGGATGGCGTAGTCCATACGGTCGCCCTTGGAGATCGCCTGCCCCAGGTGGACAAGCATTGGCGACTCCCCGCACCCCGTCTCGACGGTCTCGATGCGTGCCACCACCCGCTTGCGGCCCGACTCGATAAGCACCGCGCTGGCTTCCCGGCCTTGGCCGTCGAACAGGATGAGCGGCGCGCCTTCTCCCATGCGCAGCACCCGCGCCACGTGCCGTGCGGCTCCTTCGGGCAGAACGACGTCGCCGCCGACGGTGAAGTCGGCGGCGACGTGGATACGCGGGGCTCTTGCCACGCTCCTGGCAGACACTGGCGAGCCGCCCTTACTGGGTGGTCTGCTCACCCTGCTGCTGGGCCTGCTCGGCCTCGCGCTTCTTCTTCTGGGCGTAGATCGCCTCGAAGTTGACTGGCGCCAGCATCAGGGGCGGGAAGCCGCCGCGATTGACCAGGTTGTCGACGCACTCGCGGGCATAGGGGAAGAGCACGTTGGGGCAGAAGGCGCCCAGTGTGTGCTCGAGCTGCGCGCCCTCGATGCCGCTGATGCGGAACAGGCCGGCCTGCTCGATCTCGGCCAGGAAGGAGGTGGTCCCCTCCTCGCTGTGCTTGACCTGGGCCGTGACCTTGATCACCACCTCGAACAGGTCGTCACCCACCTTCCTGCTGGAGGTGTTGAGATCCAGGCTGACCTTGGGCTTGAACGGCTGCTGAAAAACGGCAGGCGAGTTCGGCGCCTCGAAGGAGATGTCCTTGACGTAGATACGCTGGACGGCGAACTGCAGCTGCTGCTTGTTCTGGTCGGCGGCCTGGCTGCCACCGGCGGCGTTGGCGTTCGGGCTATTCTCTTCGGCCATGGAAAGTATCCTTTGCGTCTTGTGTTTGACTATTTCTTGACCACCGGCAAACCGTCGGCCTGCCACTGCATCATCCCACCCTTGAGCTTGAGCACCCTGGGCAGGCCGGCCTTGGTCAGCTTGGCAACCGTAATGCCCGCTGACTGGCCGTTCTTGCAGACGACGATGATCGGCTTGTCCTTCGCTTTTTCCAGCTCCCGCATGTTGTCGTCGATACGACTCTGGGGGATGTTGCGCGCACCGGCAATGTGCCCGGCCTTGAAATCCCCGGCCTCGCGGGTATCAACGACCACGGCGTCCTCACGGTTGATCAGTTGCGTCGCCTGACCGGAGGTAACACCACTGGCGGCACTGTTGCGGACCTCGTAGGCGATCCAGGCAGTCAGCACCAACAGGAAGGCACCCACCAGGAGCGGGTGATTCTGCACGAATTCGAACAGCTGATCGATCATGGGTCCGGAACACTCTTCTCGATACACGTTTAGGGCAATCTGAAGGCGGACAGTATACACCAAGCCATGGCCCCTGGTGGCATGGCCCGCGCTTTACCTGATATGACGCTCGACCATGCCGTGCGTTATGATGCCGCAAGCCGATTCAAGTCGCGACCCCCGTCGTCCCCGACGGCTGCAGAAGCTATGGCCAGCGGCACCGCGCCTAGCGGTAAGCCCCGGTCGCGCCAATACCAAACGAGGCCTTTACCCCGATGACGACTCCGACTCCCGCCGCTACACCTCGTCCCGTCGCCCTGATCATTCTCGATGGCTATGGCCATAATCCCGACAGTACCGACAATGCGGTGGCCGCCGCGCACAAGCCGGTGATGGACCGGCTGTGGCAAGAACGGCCCCACACCCTGATTCACACCGATGGCCGTCATGTGGGGCTGCCCGAGGGCCAGATGGGCAACTCCGAAGTGGGCCACATGAACCTGGGTGCGGGGCGCGTCGTCTACCAGGAGCTTACCCGTATCACCAAGGCGGTGGAGGACGGAGACCTGGACGGCAATACCATCCTCACCGACGCCATCGATGCCGCAGTGGCGCAGGACAGGGCCGTGCATCTGCTGGGCCTGCTCTCCCCGGGCGGGGTGCACAGCCACGAGGACCACATCCTGGCCATGGCCGAGCTGGCCGCCCGCCGCGGGGCCAAGCGCATCTTCGTGCACGGCTTCCTCGACGGCCGAGACACGGCGCCCAGGAGCGCGCTGGCCTCGATCGAACGCACCAACGCCAAGCTGGCGGAACTGGTCGGCGCCGACAATGGCGGTGTCGCCTCGATCATCGGCCGCTACTTTGCCATGGACCGGGACAACCGCTGGGATCGCGTCGAGAAGGCCTATCGCCTGCTCACCGAAGGCCACGGCGAGTTCGAGGCGGCCAGTGCCGAAGAGGGGCTACGCGCCGCCTACGAACGAGGCGAGAACGACGAATTCGTCAGCGCCACCGTCATCCGCCCCAACGGCGAGGCTACCCCCATCGCCGACGGCGATGCCGCCATCTTCATGAACTTCCGCGCCGACCGTGCCCGCGAGCTGACCCGGGCTTTCGTCGAGGATGACTTCAGCGGCTTCGAGCGACGGGCTCGCCCCTCCCTGGCAGGGGGTAGTCTGGTGACCCTGACCCAGTACGCCGCCGACATTCCTGCGCCCGCGGCCTTTCCGCCGGCAGAGCTGCACAACACCCTGGGCGAAGTCATGGAGCAGCGCGGCCTGACCCAGCTGCGCATTGCCGAGACCGAGAAGTACGCCCACGTCACCTTCTTCTTCTCCGGTGGCCGCGAGGAGGCATATCGCGGCGAGACTCGGGTACTGGTGCCCTCCCCCCAGGAGGTGAAGACCTACGACGAGAAGCCCGAGATGAGCGCCGAAGAGGTCACCGACCGCCTGGTGGAGGCCATCGATTCCGGCGACTACGACCTGATTGTCTGCAACTACGCCAACGGCGACATGGTCGGCCACACCGGCAAGTTCGACGCCGCCGTCAAGGCCATCGAGGCGGTGGACGCCTGTGTCGGTCGCGTGGTGGAAGCCATCGAGCGTGCCGGCGGCGCCTGCCTGGTCACCGCCGACCACGGCAACGCGGAACAGATGGTGAACCCGGAAACCGGTGTGGCGCAGACCGCTCATACTACCTTCGACGTGCCCATGATCTATGTCGGCCCACAGCCGGTAAGGCTGCTCGATGATGGCTGTCTCTGCGACATCGCACCGACCCTGCTCACGCTGATGAACCAGCCCATCCCCGAGGAGATGACCGGCCGGGTGTTGATCGAACCGGCATGATGAGCCGGGCCCGCAAACCATGAGCTCAATTCGGCACCGCCCTGCCCTGCGAGCCCTGTTGCTTAGCCTTGCGCTGGTGCTGGGCCCGGCAGCGGCTCAGGCCGCCCAACCGAGCGAGCGGGACGCCCGCGAACGCCTGGATGCCATCGGCAGTGAGATCCAGGCGGTCAGCCGACGCCTCGGCGCGACCCGGGAAGCACAGGACGAGGCGACGCAAGAGCTGCGCCAGGTGGAGACGGCGCTGGCCGAGACCCACGGCCGCCTGGACGAGATCCAGTCCGACCGCCAGCGACTGAACCGGGATATCGCCACGCTGGAAGCGGCCCGCGATGAACTGGAGGAGGAGCACGCCGAACAGGTCGCGGCCCTGCAGGTCCAGCTCGATGCCCTCTACCGGCTGGGCCTCACGCCGCAGCTGAAGCTGCTGCTCAACCAGGATGATCCGGCACGGCTCGATCGGCTGCAGACCTACCTCAACCACCTGTCCCGGGCCCGCAATGCCCGCCTCGACGAGATCGCCAACCTTGACGCCCAACTGGCCGAGAACCGCCGCGAACTGCGTGAGCGCGGGGAGCGGCTCGAAGCCCTGGCGGGCGAGCTGGCGTCGCGCAGCGCCGAGCTTTCCCGACGCATGGAGGAGCGGGAGCGACTGGTGGCCGACCTGCAAGGCCGTTACAGCGATGAGCAGAGCCGCCTGGCGGCACTCGATCGTGACCGGACCGAGGCCGAGCGGGTATTGGAACGGGTGCAGCAGGAGATGGCCCGGCTGCAGCGCCCCCCCCCTCCACCGCCATCGAGCAGACCCAGGGTGAGCTGCCCTGGCCGGTCCAGGGCAGCGTCACCTCGAGCTTCCGTCGCGGCGACGGGGTACACCACAACGGCATGCTGATCCAGGCTCGCGAAGGCATGCCGGTCAAGGCCGTGCATGCCGGCCGGGTGGTCTTCGCCGACTGGATGCGCGGCTTCGGCAACCTGCTGATTCTCGACCACGGCGACCAGGTCATGACGCTGCACGCACACCTGCAGCAATTCCATGTCGAAGTGGGCCAGGCGGTCTCCGGCGGCGACACCATCGGTACGGTGGGCACGAGCGGCGGGCACGAATCGTCGGCGCTCTACTTCGAGGTGCGCCGCAACGGCGACCCCATCGACCCCCAGGCCTGGATTGCCAGACGATGAGAGACGCTATTTCACAAGCCCCGGGGCAAGGGCTATGCTGGTCAGCCTCGTCTCGATACTGCGGAGTTCGCATGTCCCTACGTTCTGTCGGCTTCCTGCCCGCTTCCCGGCACCTGCTGGCGACGCTGCTGCTGGCCCTGCCGCTTGCCGCCCTGCCGCTGACCACACACGCCACCGCCCCGGTCGATGAGCTGCCGCTGGAGGATATCCAGACCTTTGCCGAAGTCTTCGAGCGTATCAAGCGGGCCTACGTCGAGGAGGTCGACGACCGCACGCTGATACGCAACGCCATGCGCGGCATGCTCAGCGAACTCGACCCCCACTCCGCCTACCTGGACCGCGACGAGTTCCAGAGCCTGCGGGAAACCACCGAGGGCCAGTTCGGCGGCATCGGCATCGAAGTGGGCCTGGACAACGGCCGGCTGACGATCATCACCCCCATCGATGACACCCCTGCCTCCCGTGCCGGCCTGCAGGCACGGGACACTATCCTGCGAATCGACGATACCTCCACCGAACGCCTCTCGCTGCAGGAGGCCGTCTCGCTGATGCGCGGTGCGCCGGGCAGCGAGATCACCATAACCATCCTGCGCAGCGGTGAAGAGGCCGCCTTCGATGTCACCTTGACCCGCGAGATCATTCGGACCGAGAGCGTGCGCAGTGAGCTGCTGGAAACGGGGTACGGCTACCTGCGGGTCAGCCAGTTCCAGAATCGCACCGGTGAGCAGGTCAACAGTGCCATTCGCCGGCTGGAGCGTGACGCCCCGCTGGATGGCCTGATACTCGACCTGCGCAACAACCCCGGCGGGGTTCTGCAGGCCGCCGTGGCCGTGGCCGATGCCTTCCTCGAAGGCGGCCTGATCGTCTATACCGAAGGGCGCCTGCCGGACACCGAAATGAGCTTTTCCGCCAGTCGCGAGACGGCGGCCCCCGACGTGCCCCTGGTGGTGCTGATCAACGGCGGCAGCGCATCGGCGGCTGAGATCGTCGCCGGCGCCCTGCAGGATCAGCGCCGTGGCGTGATCATGGGGACCGATAGCTTCGGCAAGGGGTCGGTGCAGCAGATCATGCCCCTGGGCAACGGTGAAGGCCTGAAGCTGACCACCGCGCTCTACTACACCCCCAACGGACGCTCGATCCAGGCGCTGGGCATCGAGCCGGACGTGGAAGTGGTGCGCGGGCGGGTGGAAGTGACCGAAACGGGCCGCCAGCTTCGCGAGGCCGACCTGGAGGGTCACCTGCGCTCTCGCGATGACGTCCGCCAGCGCGAGGCAATGACGGAGCGTCTGCGCGAGGACTATCAGCTGGGCGAGGCGCTCAACCTGCTCAAGGCGTTGAACGTGCTTGACCGGCGCGACAGGTAGCCTTAACGGCAGGCGGCAGGCAGGCGGCCGCGGTGCCCGGTCGCCTGCCGCATCAACAGCCGCTTGACCGGTACCAGGCGATCGACTCCCGAAAGGCCGAGGTTGCGCGCCAGGGTCAGGGCCGGATGGCGGCTGCCGAAAAGCAAGCGAAACCCATCCATCAGCGCCAGCATGGTTGCATTGTCGCCGCGCCGCCGCCGCGTATAGCGGGCCAGCACGCTCTCGTGCCCAATCGACATGCCGCGTTGCCGTGCCGTGAGCACCTCTTCCGCCAGCACTGCCACGTCCATCAGCCCGAGGTTGACCCCCTGTCCGGCCAAGGGGTGGATGCTGTGGGCCGCATCCCCCACCAGCACCAGTCCCGGCTGACCATAGGTCCTGGCATGTCGCTGGGTCAGCGGTACGGCAAGCGCCCGATCCACGACTTCCACCCCACCCAGGCGCGACTCGAAGGCCGCGGCCAGGGCGTGGCCCAACGCATCGGGCGACAGCTCGACCAGCCTCGCGGCCTCCTGCGGCGACGTCGACCAGACGATGGAGCAGAAACGGTCATCTCCCTCCACCGTCAGGGGCAGGAAGGCAAGCGGGCCGGTCGGCAGGAAAACCTGGCGCGCCACACCACCATGGGCACGCTCCGTGCGCACCGTGGTCACCACGGCCATATGCCGGTGTCATGGGCGCTGGTTTCGATCCCGGCCAGGGTCCGCAACGGCGACTGCGCCCCGTCGGCGGCCACCACCAGCGACGCGGAGAGGCGCTGGCCATCCTCCAGCAGTACCTGGCGCCCCCGCTCTGTCGTCTCGAGCCCGGATACCCGGGCGCCAAGCTGCACAGCGACTGTCGACAGCTCGGCCAGGCGAGCTTCCAGGGCTGCCAGAATCACGTCGTTCTCGACGATATGCCCCAGCACCGCCACGCCGGCCTGCTCGGCGGTGAAGGCGACTTCGCCGCTGCCTTCGCTGTCCCACACCTGCATATGATGATACGGAGTCACCCGCCTTGTCTGCATCCAGGACCAGGCACCCAGCCCTTGCAACAGCCGTTGCGAGACCGGCGTCAGTGCACTGACCCGCATCGCCGGCTTGCCGCGCCCCACCGCCTTGGCGTCCAGCGGCTCAGGACGAGCATCGAGCAGCGCCACCGAAAGGCCAGCCTGGCCCAGCAGGGCCGCCATGGTCGCACCCACCATGCCGCCACCAACGATAATGACCTCGAAATGCCTGTGCGCCTCTTCAGCCGCGTGTGTCATGTCGCTCTCTCCCTTTCGCCATGCTGGCTTCCCGGCTGCGGTGCCCATCAGCGCTCCAGCCCCATGGCGCGGCGGGCCAGCCCCCGCCGCAGCGGACCAATCAGGTTGAGCCCCACCAGCCTGCCGCCCGCACATGTGACAACGAAGCATTGTCGATGCCGAACAGCCGGACCAGGCCATCGCTGAAGCGCACCACATTGTGCCTATCCACGATGCGCCGCGCCTCGAAGTCGCGAAGGGTCAGCATCCCACCCAGCGCTTCGTCGTTGGCCAGGGCCAGCTCAAGGGCTGCCACCAGGTCCGTTACGCCACGCAGTGCCAGATTGAAGCCCTGCCCCGCGACAGGATGCAACGAATGGGCGGCGTTACCCAGCACCGCCAGCCCGGGCCGAATCGCCTCCCTTGCGGTAACCAGCGACAGCGGATAGGCGTGACGACTGCCGACACGCCGGAAGCGCCCGGCACGATCGCCGAAGGCCCTTTGCAGTTCGGCCAGGAAGTCGCCGTCGCCCAGGGCCAGCCGTGCTCCTTCACGCCCCGCCTCATGGGTCCAGATCAGCGCCATCTGCTGACCCGGCAGCGGCAACAGTGCAATGGGTCCTTCCCGGGTGAAGCGTTCATAAGCCGTACCGCCATGGGGCTGGCTCATCTCGACATTGGCGATCAGTGCCACCTGATCGTAGGGCGCCTCAATGCTGTCGATGCCCAGCCGCTCCTTGAGTCCGGAGCGCCCCCCATCGGCCAGCACCGTAAGCCCCGCCTGGAGCTCACTGCCATCGGACAGGGAAAGCCGGTAGCCCTCTACCTCGGGCTCGATGCGTTCCACGCTGGCAGGGCAGTGCCAGGCCAGGGGCAGCTCCGCCAGTCGTCGGTGAAGTACGCGCCCCATCCAGGCGTTAGGCACGACGTAGCCCAGGGCCGCCTGGCCAAGCTCCTCGGCCAGCAGTCGCGTCACACCCAGCCGCCCCCGCTCGCTGACGTGGATGCGTGAAATAGGAGCCGCCTGCTCGGCCATTGTCGGCCAAAGGCCCATGTCGCGGAAGCGCTGGGCAGAGCCCTGAGCGATGGCGCTGGACCGGGCGTCGAAGTTGGGCTGCCAGGGCGCGCTCGCCGCGTCCAACATCGGCGCCGCCTCGATCACGGCCACCCGAAGGCCGTGCCGCTCGATCAGCGGGGCCAGAGCACAGGCCAGGCTAGCCCCCACCAGGCCGCCACCGACGATGGCGATATCCACGTTACACGATTCATTACGCGGGCAAGCCATAGGCTCATTCATTTTACGCCTCCTGCGGCAAGACATGATTCGTAATGTAATTTACATAACGACATCTCGCCCTTCGCCCTGGTGGTCATTCGTTGACCATCAGGGCCTCGATTTCGCTCACTCGCTTGGGCACGCCAGCGGTCAGCACCTCATGCCCGGAATCGGTCACTGCCACGTCATCCTCGATGCGGATACCGATACCCCGGTATTCCGCGGGAATGTCATCATCAACGGGAATATAGAGCCGGGCTCGACAGTCAGCACCATCCCCGGCGCCAGGGGACGCGGCGAGCCGTGCTGGCGATAGCCGCCCACGTCGTGCACGTCCAGTCCCAACCAGTGGGATGTGGAGTGCAGGTAAAAACGCTTGATGCTGTCATCCTCGACCCGCGCTGACACCTCGCCCTGAAGCAGCCCCAGGCGAATCAGGCCAGCGGTAAGGTCATGGACGACGCCCTCATGGATCTCGATCAGAGTCGCCCCTGGCTGGACGGACGCCACGGCACGCTCCTGGGCAGCAAGCACCACCTCGTAGAGGGTACGCTGCGCCTCGCTGAATCGCCCGTTCACGGGGAAGGTGCGGGTGATATCGCCGGCATAGAGGTCCAGTTCGGCACCGGCATCGATCAATACGAGTTCGCCGTCGCGTAGCCCATCGCCATTCTCGATGTAGTGCAGCACACAGGCATTGGCACCGCCACCCACGATGGTGGCGTAGGCCGCGCCACTGGCGCCCTGCCAGCGGAACTCGTGCTCCAGCTCGGCCTGGAGGTGATACTCGGCCAGGCCCGGTCGAGACGCGCGCATGGCGCGCACATGGCCCCGCGCCGAAATTTCCGCCGCATGTCGCATCAGCGCCAGCTCCGCCTCGCTCTTGATCAGGCGCGCCTCATGCAGCAAAGGAACCAGGTCGGCGAAGGCCTCGGGCGGTCGCCCACCCTGGCGTACCCGTGCGGTCAGTTGGCCGCGTACCTCGTCGGCCAGCGCCAGGGCGTCAGGGTCCGCCAGCATCAGGTAGAGCGTGGTGCGCCCATCGAGCAGTGATGCCAGCAGGTCGTCGCGCTCGGCGTTCTCGAAGGCCTGGTCGATCCCATGCTCTCGCACCGCGCCTTCCGCCCCCAGCCGGATGCCGGTCCAGGCCTCCAGGGTCGGGTCACGGTCCTGGCAGAACAACACGCTCTCGCCCTCACTGCGCCCCGGCAACAGCAGCAGCAGCGCCTCAGGTTCGGGGAACCCCGTCAGGTAGTGGAAATCGCTGTTCTGCCGAAACGGGTAATCACTGTCACGCGAGCGGGTGACGAGGGAGGCCCCCATCAGCAGCACGGCACTGTCGGCGGGCAGCTGCGCCATCAGGGATGCGCGGCGGGCCCGGTACTCGTCGTTGGCGATGGCCGCAGGGCGGGGCAGGGGGTCTGGCAGCATGTCGGCTCCTTGGATCGATAGGGTTTCCCTGGGTTACGGGTAGTCAGTGCTGTGTGGGCTCGCCCGCTTCCACCTGTGGCTGCCCAGGCCGCTGCTCGGTATACAGCAGCATGGCGGCCATGCGAGCGTGCTCGGTCAGCGCAAACAGATCGTTCTCATTTTCGGAGCTGTCATCGATATCGGTCTCCATGGCAGCCAGTGCCGCCAGGTCGTCGATGGCCTCGCGCAGCGGGGCAGACCAACCTCACGGGCCTCGCCACCGGCATCCTCGATCACCTCGAGAAACCCCAGCGTCCATTCGCGCAGCCCCTGGGCGCGCTCGGCCAGGGAGTAGAGCTCATCGGGCAACAGCGGCTCGTAGTTGAGCGAACTGTCCGCCAGCGTTTCCAGTGTCAGCCGCCGCCAGTCCAGCAGGGCCTCGCCGCTTTCCCGGTCCCGGGGCTGTTCCACTCCCAGCCCCAGGCAGACCTCCTCCAGCCAGCCGCTGGCGCTCAGCTCATGCAGGGCCAGCGAGGCGCAGAGTCTTCCGTCGAGAAAGGCGGGGGACTGCATGCTGCCGTGCAACAGGAACAGGTCGGCGATGGTGGAGAAATCAGGGCGTTCGTCGATCGATGACATGACTACTTCCGTATGACAGGCTGCGAAGTGGGGCATCCGGACTATCCCATGGCGCGTTGACCACCCGTGAGAGCCTCTCTTATAGTGTCCGGATACCACGTCTTGATTGATAGGATGTTAACGCATCGGGCTGACAAGCCGACACCGGAGCCCTCAATGAGCGATGACACCTCTCGGCCAACCGCCGAGATCACCCTGCTGGGCCGCCATTATGTGTTTGCCTGCAATCCGGGCGAAGAGCACAAGCTGGACCGTGCCGCGCGCTACCTCGACCGGGCCATGCTGGGCATCCATTCCCAGAATACCCTGTTGGGCAGCGAACGCGTCGCCCTGATGGCGGCACTCAATATTGCCCACGAGCTGCTGGAGGTACTGGAAGAGCGCCGCAGCGGTGAACAGGAACTCAACCGGCTCAGCGAGCGGCTGGAACATGCATTGACGAATGCCATGCCGCCCGACCGAATCCCCACCGAATGACGTTGGACGGACTGGCCAGCTCTGATAGGATGAAGGTGTTCCCTGGGGTGTTGGCCAGTCGTTATAGTCCCTCGAGCCTATGCGCAATACCCAGGGCGGCCATTTGCTAGCCGGACCCGTGTGCATGTCCGTGCGACGGAAAGCCTGACGGTTCGGCTGCGGCCACCCACCTTGAACCAAGGGTTCAAGGGCCAGAATGACAGCGGCACTCTGGGGAACTCCATCGCATCATGAGCAACCTGTCAAATCCCTTCTCATCCGATCTTCCCGACTCCCGGCGCCAGCTGCGCCAGGCCTTGCGACGCCGTCGCCGGTCGCTCAGCCCACGTGAACAGCACGCCGCCGCCCAGGCGCTCTGTCGTCGCCTGCGCCGACTACCCGAGGTGATGCGCGCCCGCCGCGTGGCCCTCTACCTGCCCAACGACGGCGAAATCGACCCTCGACCACTGCTCTCCTGGCTGGCAAACCGCTCCGCCAGGGCCTACCTGCCGGTTCTCAAGCCCCTGTCGGACAATACCCTATGGTTCGTGCACTATCATCAGGGAACGCCGATGGTTCGCAATCGCTTCGGCATTCCCGAACCCGAGACGCGACACGGCGCCCACCGGGCACGACGCCGGCCGACCTGGGCCCTGGACCTTATCCTGCTGCCGCTGGTGGGCTTCGACGACCAGGGCCAGCGCATGGGCATGGGCGGCGGCTTCTACGACCGCAGCCTGGCATTTACCCGCCGGCGTGGCCCTCGGCCAAGGCTGATCGGGCTAGCCCACGACTGCCAGCGCGTGGAGCGGCTACCGGTAGCCCCCTGGGATGTGCCGCTGGATGCCATCGTCACCGACAGGCGGTTAGTCCGCCCCGGCTGACGGCAACATGAAAAAGCCGGCTGCTGCATGAGCACCGGCCGGCTTGTTCGTGAACGTTGTTCTTCTGATCCTGCTTCATCTGATCATGGCACTGACTGCCGATTTACCCACCCGCCAGCGCCTGGGCGTAGCCAGTCACCACAACGCCGATGCCGAAGGCCAGCACCAGTGCCATGACCAGATCGGGCTTTCGCTTCATTGTCTGCTCCCCTGAGTTGACTGCATGGATTACGCCGCAGCCTACTGCGACAGGGGGACTATAGGCCCAGAGGCACTGTCAATACAACCGATTCAGGCGCCGATTACATAATGAAACCCTTGCCATTTCGGGGCTTTGCTGTAAGCCGCTACTAACTTGTGCCAGCGATTTCGGTCTCGGTGCTCAGGCCATGAAGAGACGATAGGCCGGGTTGTCCGACTCCTTCCAGTAGCGGTAGCCAATTTCGTCGAAGTACTCCTCCACATGGGAGCGGTCGCCGTTGGGGACCTGCATGCCCACCAGCACCCGTCCATAGGCGGCACCGTGATTGCGGTAGTGAAACAGCGAGATGTTCCAGTCCTGGGGCAGGTGGGTGAGAAAGTTCATCAGCGCACCGGGACGCTCCGGAAACTCAAAGCGGTAGACCTCCTCCTCGAAATGCTCCTTGGGCCGGCCACCGCCCAGATGTCGGATATGCAGCTTGGCCAGCTCATTGTCGGTGAGATCCTCCACCGGATAGCCTGCCTCACGCAGCTTCTCGATCACCGCCTGGCGATCCTCCCCCCCCGGCTTGACCTGAACCCCGACGAAGATGTGAGCCGCCTCGGGGTCGGCATAGCGATAGTTGAACTCGGTCACCATGCGCCGACCCATCGTCTTGCAGAACTTCTTGAAGCTGCCGGGCTTTTCCGGAATGGTCACGGCCAGGATCGCTTCACGCTGCTCGCCGAGCTCAGTACGCTCGGCAATGTGCTGCAGGCGGTCGAAATTGGTATTGGCCCCGGAGTTGATGCACAGCAGGGTCTGGCCTTCGACACCGGTTTGCTGGATGTACTTCTTCAAGCCCGCCAGAGAGAGGGCGCCGGAGGTTTCCGAAACGGCGCGGGTGTCGTCGAAGATGTCCTTCACCGCCGCGCACATTTCATCGGCGGTGACGGTGATCACCCCATCGATCAGATCGCGCATGATGGAGAAGGGCACCTCGCCGATCTGCGCCACCGCGACCCCTTCGGCGAAGACGCCCACCTGGTCGAGCACCACCCGTTCGCCCGCCTCCATGGCGGCCTTGAGACAGGCGCTGTCCTCGGCCTCCACGCCGATCACCTTGATATCGGGGCGCAGGTACTTCACATAGGCGGCTATCCCGGCGATCAGACCACCGCCGCCCACCGGTACGAAGATGGCATCCAGCGGTCCGCTGTGCTGGTGCAGGATCTCCATGGCCACGGTGCCCTGGCCGGCAACGACATCGATATCGTCGAAGGGGGGGATATAGGTATAGCCATGCTCGCGGATCAGCTCCTGGGCGTGTTCGGCCGCCGCCGAGAAGGCATCGCCCTTGAGCACGACCTTGGCGCCCCGGGCGCGTACCGCCTGAACCTTGATCTCCGGCGTGATGCGCGGCATGACGATGATCGCCTTCACGCCCATCTGCTTCGCCGCCATAGCCAGCCCCTGGGCATGGTTGCCGGCCGACGCCGCAATGACTCCCTTGGCCTTCTGCTCCTCGGTCAGCTGCGCCATCTTGTTGTAGGCGCCGCGGATCTTGAAGGAGTAGACCGGCTGCAGATCCTCCCGCTTGATCAGGATGGTGTTGTTGAAGCGCCGAGAGAGAAAGGGGGCCGGGGAAATCGGCGTTTCCCGGGCGGCTTCATAGACCCGGGCCTGGAGAATCTTCTTGACGGTGGCTTCTAGCATCCTGATATCCCAGAGGAGTGACGCGGAGGGCTGTGCTGCAGTGCAGAGAACTCCTATTGGTAGCATCCTCGCAGGCATGGCGTCCAGCGCACTGACTGCAGGACCAGTCCCGAGCGATGCTGCCATCGGCAGAAGAGTGCCACTGGCCTATAATGGCGCGGCAATCGCCACTCACACAGACAGCGAGCATCACATGACCCAGGACGAACTGAAGGACGCCGTGGCCGCGGCCGCCATCGACGAGATCGAGCCCTGGCTCGAGCGCGATACCATCCTCGGCATCGGCACCGGCTCCACCGCCAATCGGTTCATCGATCGCCTGGCCCAGCTGCGCGACGACTTCAAGGGTGCTGTGGCCAGCTCCGAGGCCAGCGCCGAGCGCCTGCGCGGCCATGGCATCGAGGTTTTCGAGCTCAACAGCGTCGGCACTGTACCTTATTACATCGACGGCGCAGACGAAGTGAACGCTCACCTTCACATGATCAAGGGGGGCGGAGCGGCCCTGACCCGCGAGAAGATCGTCGCCGCCTGCGCCGATCGGTTCATCTGCATTGCCGATGCCTCGAAGCGGGTGGCAATGCTGGGCGACTTCCCGCTGCCGGTGGAGGTGATTCCCATGGCCCGCTCCTATGTCGCCCGCGAGCTGGTCAAGCTGGGGGCCGATCCGGTCTATCGCGAAGGCGTCATCACCGACAACGGCAACCAGATTATCGACTGTTTCGAATTCATGATCGACGACCCCGTAGCCATGGAAGCAAGGATCAATGCCATCGTCGGCGTGGTCACCAATGGCCTGTTTGCCGCCCGTGGCGCCGACGTGCTGCTGCTGGGCAGCGACGCCGGTGTCGAGCGACTGACACCAGCCTGATCGCCGGGCAGTCGAAGCGAATGCTCACTTACCCAGCAACCTCCCCAGGCCGGCCATGGTGCGCCCCAAAGCTCCCCGGTTCGCCGCCATTACCGCCTGGCCGGCCTCGGCCAGGCGGTGGCGCTCGGCCTCATCGATGAACAGGTCGACCAGCACTTCGACCAACGCCTCGCTGTCAGGAACTTCCACCAGGGCGGCGGCTTCGCGCAGGATAGCGGCCACATCCTCGAAGTTGGCGAGCTGGGGGCCAGTGAGCACCGGGACCCCCATGGCGGCCGGCTCCAGCAGGTTGTGCCCGCCGATCGGCACCAGGCTACCACCAACGAAGGCCAGATCCGCCGCGCCGTAGAGAGCAAGCAGTTCCCCCATGGTATCGCCCAGGTACACCGCCGTGCGGGTATCGGGCAGCTCGTTCCTGGAGCGGCGCGCCGTGGCCAGGCCGTATTCCTGGCACAGGGCCGCCACGGCATCGAAGCGTTGGGGATGACGCGGCACCAGTATCAGCAGGGCAGAGGAGTAGTGTTGCCGGAGCCTGGCATGGGCCTGTAGCAGCTGTTCCTCCTCGCCCGGGTGAGTGGAGCCGGCGGCCCATACCGGACGTGAACCCAGCCGGAGACTTAACTCCCGGCTCAACGCCTCGGTCCCGGCCGGTGGTATCAGGTCGTACTTCAGCGAGCCCACGACATCGATAGCCACGGGGGCCATGCCCAGCGAGCGGAAACGCTCGGCATCGGCAGTGGACTTCGCGGCGAGCCAGTCGACGTGGCTCAGAGCATCCTGCATCAGCGGACGCAATCGACGATAGCCGCGATAGGCACGGGGGGAGAGGCGACCGTTGACCACCGCCGTGGGTATTCCGCGCTGGTGGCAGGCTGCCAGCAGGTTGGGCCAGAGCTCGGTCTCGAAGAAGATAGCCAGCGCCGGATTCAGCCGGGCGATGAAGCGACGGGCCGCGCCGGGAAAGTCCAGCGGCACGAAGTGGTGCTCGAGCGGGCCATCGCCGGTGGCTTCCGACTGTTGCAGCGCCTGGCTCAAGGCACGAACACGCTCGGCACCGGTTGCGGTCATGGTGGTGACGATCAGGCGACGCTCGGGGTAGCGAACCAGCAGGGCCTCGATGAGCGGCTTGGCCGCCAGGACTTCCCCCACCGAGGCGCAGTGAAGCCAGATGCCACCCTTCGCAGGCCCTTTCGGCAGCAGGCCGAGCCGCTCCCGCCGTGGGTTTGTGAGCACTTGCTCACGCCAGACACGCTGCCATATCAGCGGCGATAGACAGTAGAGCGCCGTCGAATAGAGGTAGCGTGCCCAGGGCCGGCCTCGGCGTCGCATCAGCTCTCGCGATCCAGGATCGTCGAGATCATTGCCGTGGTCGATACCCCGTCCTCGAAGCCCAGCACCATCACCTCGCCCCCGGCAGCGCGGACCGCATCGCCGCCGGCGATCTCCTCGGGGCGATAATCGCCGCCCTTGACCAGCACGTCGGGAAGCACCGCCTCGATCAGCCGCTGTGGGGTGTCTTCTCCGAAGGGGACGACCCAGTCCACCGCGCCCAGTCCGGCGAGGACCTGCATACGCCGCAGCAGCGGGTTGATGGGCCGCTTGGGGCCCTTGAGACGGCCAATGGAGGCGTCGTCGTTGACCGCCACGACCAATCGATCACCCAGCCGGCGGGCATGCTCCAGGTAGGCCACATGGCCGGCATGCAGGATGTCGAAGCAGCCGTTGGTCATGACCACCCGCTCGCCGCGGGCCTGGGCGGCCCGGACCGCCTCGATCAGCGGCGACTCCTCGATCACACCGAACTCGGCCAGCTTGTCGCCGTGCAGGGCCGTGTAGAGCTCGGCGATGGAGAGCGTCGCCGTGCCCGGCTTGGCCACCACCAGGCCGGCGGCCAGGTTGGCCAGGGTCATGGCTTCGGGAAAGCCATGACCGGCGGCCAGCGCCAGCCCCAACACGCCGATCACGGTGTCGCCGGCGCCGGTTACGTCGTACACCTCGCGGGCCCGGGTGGGGATATGCAGTGGCTCGTGATCGGCCCGGATCAGCGTCATGCCCTTCTCGCTGCGGGTGATCAGCAGGGCCTCGAGCTCGAGCTCCCTGCACAGCGTCTCACCCCGGGCAGCCAGCTCGGCGTCGTCGCGGCAGTGACCGACCACGCCCTCGAACTCGGCCAGGTTGGGGGTGATCACGCTGGCCCCCCGATACTTGCGGAAATCACTGCCCTTGGGATCGACCAGTACACGCTTGCCCGAGGCCTTGACCCGCTCGATCAGCGCTTCCACCTGATTGAGGGTGCCCTTGCCATAGTCGGAAAGAATCACCAGGTCGCAGCCGGGAAGCCCCTGCTCGACCCGGGCCAGCAGGCCGGAGGTGTCGACTCCCTCCAGACCATCCTCGAAGTCGAGACGTATCAGCTGCTGGTTGCGGCTCATGACCCGCAGCTTGGTTATGGTGGGAATGCCCGCGCTGCTCTCGAAGTAGGTCTCCACTCCGGCGGCCTCCATGCGGGCGATGAGGCGACGGGCATTGTCATCGTCCCCGACCATGCCGCTGAGGGCGGCATGAGCGCCCAGGGAGGCGATATTGAGCGCCACGTTGGCCGCGCCACCGGGGCGATCCTCGCACTCCTCCACCCGGACCACCGGTACCGGCGCCTCCGGCGAAATACGGGAGGTGGCGCCATGCCAGTACCGATCAAGCATCACATCGCCTACCACCAGTACGTGTGCCTGCTCAAGTGCGGTCAGATCAAGCTTCATCGGGTATCTCCATTTCCTTGCTCTCGTTCGGCCCGGCCAGCAATGCATCGAGTCGTTGAACGACGTCATCGACTCGAATCAGGGACATGGCGTCGGGATGACGAACGCGCTGGCCCCAGGCGATCTCCTCGGGCTCCTTGTGGAGGTGGGCGCGCACCGCCTCGGGATAACGATCGACCACATGGTCACGCCACAGGTAGGGCGCCGCACGGTCGGGGTTGGTGGTGGCATAGAGACCGATCACCGGGGTACCCATGGCGTTGGCCATATGCACCGGCCCGGAGTCGGGGGCAATCACCACCCGCGCCCGGGCGATGAGGGCCAGCAGGCCCTTGAGCGAGCTGTCGCCGATGACGTCGACCACCGCTTCCGGCCGGCTCATTGCCTGGATGCGCTCGCCCACTTCCCGCTCCTGGGTGCTGCCACCGCCGGTGAGTACCGTTTTCAGGCCAAACTGTGCCCAGGCGTGCTCGATGACCGCCGCATAGCCCTCGGCGGACCAGTTGCGAAAGTTGCGCAGCCGAGGGTTGGCGCAGGGGCTCATCAGCAGGTAGGCGTGGTCACCGGCCAGCCTGCGGGCCTCCTCCTCGGCCTCGACCGGCACCGGCAGGTCCCACTCCAGCCCGTGATTCTCGACGCCCAGAAGGCGGGCGAAGTCCATGAACGACTCCAGCACATGGGCGCGCGGATGAGGTGCCAGCTGGCGATGG
Source organism: Halomonas sp. BC04 (assembly GCF_000568385.1). Taxonomy (NCBI): domain Bacteria; kingdom Pseudomonadati; phylum Pseudomonadota; class Gammaproteobacteria; order Oceanospirillales; family Halomonadaceae; genus Halomonas; species Halomonas sp. BC04. The sequence goes on along the minus strand of NZ_AZQX01000073.1, from coordinate 13,466 downwards.
GTGAACCAGTGCTGGGCATCCTTGGCCCGCGCCTTGTCGAACCCCACCCGCACGTCGGCCTTCAGCCCCAGGGAGAGTACGCTGGCCCGCAGCGCCTGCTGCATGTGCAGCAGCACGTCGAAACGGGTGTCGCCCAGCTGGCGCCATAGCCGCCGCATTCCCGCAAGGCCGCTGGCCTTGTCGTAGACGACGAACTCGACCCCCGAGAGGCCGGCCAGTAGACTGTGTTCCGCCTTGCCGATGATCCAGGTGATGCGAATATCAGGCCACTGGCGCTGCAGCGCCCGGATGGTGGGGACCAGATTGCACACGTCGCCCAGTGCGGAGAGGCGCAGCACAGCGATATGGCGAGGTTGGGCAGGCAGAGGATGCTTCATGCACTTGGCAACATGTCGGACGGGAAAGGTTTTCATTCTATATGATGCGGACAGTGTATGTGACGCCAACCTGAGGCCACAAATCACCCCGCAGCTGTTCTCGCCCGCACATTGGCGTGAAACGGATCGTGTGGTGGGCGAAGCGCCCGGCCGCGGCAGCAGCCTCTTCCTCGACGCGAACGGCGCCCAGTGGGTATTGCGCCCCTACCGCCGCGGTGGGCTGATAGCAAAACTTGCCCGTCAACGCTACCTGTGGATGGGCCTGGAACGCACCCGGGCATTTCGCGAACTGCGCCTGACCGCCGAGCTCTACGCACAAGGCCTGCCCGTACCCAGGCCGGTTGCCGCTGGCGTCACCCGGCACGGGCTCGCCTACGAAGCGGCGCTGATCACGGTTCGCATTCCCGGCGGCCGCTCCCTTGCCGACCGCCTCATCGAACAGAGTGCCAGCGACGCGCTTCTCGAAGCGGTGGGCCGCACCATACGTCGCTTTCATGATGCCGGCCTCGATCATGTCGACCTCAATGCCCGCAACCTACTGGTCGACGAGCAGGAAAAGGTATGGCTGATCGATCTGGATCGCTGCCGGCTGCGCAATGCCGGCAACTGGCAGCAAGCCAACCTTCGACGCCTGGAGCGCTCGCTGGAGAAATTCGGAGCAACCGAAGCCAGTGCGGCAGTCCGCCGGGGCTATGCGGACGACTCCACTATCCGCCGAGGCTGACCACGCTCTGGATAGACCCGCTGCAGCAGTTCCTCAAGACCCTGCAGGATATCGGTCTTCCCAGGCATTTCACCACTGCGCAGGAAGACCGCCTCATGGCAATCCTCGTAGCGGGGCCAGTAGCGATAGGGCAAGGTGCGAAAGAAGATACCCAGGGTCGGAGTATGGGTGGCCAGCGCCAGATTGCGTACCCCGGTATCGCCACAGGCCAGCGCCGAGACCGCTGCCATCCAGGGGGCCAGCTCCTCCAGGGGCATGCGGGGCTGAATCTCGACGTTGGTGTGCCTGGCTACCACTTCGGCCAGAAAGTCACCGGACTCCTCCGCCTTGTGCCCTTCCAGCAACACATGGCGGTAGCCCGGTAGCTCACGGGCGGCCTGGTCGATCAGTTGAGACCAGGAGCCAGGGAAAGGGACTTGTCCGCCACCGAGGCAAAGGGAAAGTAGACGATCGTGGCCGCTGCCTCTGACGGGCGATGCCGCGGCATGGCGAAATCCAGCGGGTAGCGTGGCTTGTGCCCCATGACCTTGAGGAAATCCAGCAGCACCTCCGCCTCGTAGTGATAGTTCGAGCGCCGCAGCCCCACATCATAGAGCAAATGGTTGAAAAGGCCGCGATAGGGGAAGCCAAACTTGATGGCAGCCGAGGTCATCAGGGTCAGTTGCCGGGAACGCGAGGTATCCGCCAGGTCGAAGAGGATATCCATGGGATCGAGATCCCGTAGCGAGCGCCACTCCTTGGCAAGACTTACCCTCGTCTCCTGCACGAAGACCTCATCCACCAGGTCCTCCGGCACGGCATAGCGGTAGCGGTTGACGGTGGCCAGGGTCACATGGGCCTCGGGAAATAGCCGCCGCAGCTCCACCAGGAAAGGCCGCGTGGCCATGTAGTCGCCAAAGGCACACTGACGAATCACCAGGATACGCTTAACCTGATTCACTGCGGCGCTCTCCAGCCAGCGTCGTCCGCGCCGGCTCAGGGAGGCACACTTGTCGGTCCAGGCTCTCACTCGTCTCCCACTCCCTGAGAATTCTCGTATTCCGCAACCAGGCTGGTTACGTGGGCCGCCAGGCTAAAGCCCTCCTGCACCCGCTCACACGCCGCCTTGCCCAGTCTCTGTCGCAGTACTTCATCTCCGGTCAACTCGGCCAGCGCCTCGCTCCAGGCCGTGGCGTCCGCAGGGCCGGCCAGTCGCCCTGTGCTGGTATCCAGCAATTCGGGAATCGCTCCGCTGTCGCTGCCGATGACCGCCTTGCCGGCGGCCATGGCTTCGATGACCGTCAGCCCGAAGGCCTCGTTGCGCGACGGTACGCAGACGATGTCCAGCGCCTCGAACAGCCGCGGCAGGTCACTGCGAAAGCCGGCAAAATGAACCTGGGCTTCCAGTCCAAGCGACGCGACCTGCTGCCGCAGCCGAGACACATAGTCTTCATCGCTACCCTCGGCGGCTGTCAGGCCGCCAATCACGACACCGTGCCAGGACAGGTCCGGGTGGCGATCACGCAGCAGGCCCAGCGCCTCGAGCCAGAGATCCTGACCCTTGCCACCGGTGAGCCGACCGGGCAGGCCGATGGCCACACTGCCAACAGGTACACCGAGCTCGCTGCGCAATGCGTCGCACTCCGCCTCGCTCAGCCGGGGGCGATAGGGCTCGGGATCGATCCCCAGATAAAGCCGCTTGATCCGCTCTGCCGGCAGGGGAAAGGCAGCAACATTGCGTGCCCGCGTTGCGTCACTGATCGCGAAAAGCCCCGTAACCCTGCCATAGGCCCAGCGATGGTAGAGGTCCTTCTTGGCGCGGGTAACCCCCATGTGATCGGTAAAGAACAGCTTCAGCCCCGGCCTGAGGGTCGCCAACAGGGCTCCCAGGCGCAAATCGCTGGACTTGTGGCAGTGCAACACGTCAATACCCTGTCGCTTCAGGTAGGCGAGGATTCGACCGACCTGGAGCAGCGCCCGCCCACGACTGGGCACCGTCAGCGGCTCGATGCCCGCCTCGACCAGGCTTGCCGCCACCGAAGAACCGGCAAGTGCAAGCCCATGGGGCTCCCACCCCTGCCGCTTCAGCTCGGGTATAATCCGTCCAGGATACATTTCCAGTCCGCCCCAGCCATCCGACAGGCAGATATGCATTACCTTGTGCGACAAGGGTGTCTCCTCATTTGGCCACCGGGGCACGGGAGCCCAGATGACGCTAACTTCCAACGGGGGCAAGCCCCGCGAATCGATCCGCATACTGGTCGTGCGTAACGACAAGGTCGGCGACTTCATGCTGGCCTGGCCGGCCCTTGCCTGTCTCAAGGCCGCAGCACCCACCCTGCATATCAGCGTCCTGGTGCCCAACTATACGGCGCCCCTGGCCCGACTGTGCCCCTGGATCGACGAGGTGGTCCTGGACCCGGGCGACGCCGCCGGTCGCGATGCGCAGCGAGCTCTGCTGGCACGGCTTCGAGGGGGTCGCTTTGCGGCTCTGCTGACCCTCTATTCGACACCACGCATCGGCTGGCTGGGGTGGCGTGCCGGCATTCCGCTACGCCTGGCGCCTGCCACCAAATGGGCACAGCTATTCTACAACCATCGCATCACCCAGCGCAGGTCCCGTTCCGCCCGTCCGGAGTATGTCTACAACATCGAGCTGGCCGACGCGCTGCTGATCGCCCTGGGCGTGGCGCCGGCCGCCCACCCGGCACCGCCCTACTGGCCGCTGCCCATCGACGTTCCTGCAGCACAGCGGGCCCGGCTCTGTCATGAGTTGGCGATCGACAGGGCCCGCCCCTGGGTCTACCTGCATGCCGGCAGTGGCGGCTCGGCGGTGAACCTGATACCCACGCAGTATGCCGAGCTGGCCCGCCTGATCGACCAGCGTGCGGGCGAAAGCAGGCCCATCTGGATCATGACCGCGGGCCCCGGCGAGGAGGCCACCGCCGGTGAGCTGCGCGACCAGCTGTTGGCCGACGGCCTCGAAGCGGTCGTGTTGCCGCCACGAAAAGGGGTGGATGACTTTGCGATGGCCCTCGCGGCAGCCGACCTGTTCATTGCCGGCTCCACCGGTCCGCTGCATATTGCCGGCTGTCTCGACCGGCCCACCGCCGGCTTCTATCCGGCCCGACGCTCGGCCACCCCGCTGCGCTGGCAGACCTGCAACAGCGAGTCACGGCGGCTCGCCTTCAGTCCCCCGGAGGCGCCGCCGAATCCGACATGGCTACCATCGACCTGGACGCGGCAGCGACCGCCATCAGCGACCTGGTACGTCGTCGGGAGGAGGCGACGTCCGAGTCCTGACCCAGAGGTCGGCATACTTGGCAAAGGTGGAGTGGGCCGAGAGCAGCGCCAGCAGCAGACCCTGTCGCCCGTCCAGAAACCCGGCCTTGAACAGGTACATGCGCAGAAAGCAGCCGATACCATGCCCAATACCCGCCGCCAGGCTGCCCCGCTTGCCCCGTGCCGCACGCTGCTCGGCCCAGGCCTGGGCGTAGTGGGCGGACTTCTCCAGGTAATGACGCAGGTCCCGGTAGGTGAAATGGAGCAGGTCGCCCTGAAGCGGCGTCACCGTCAGGCGCTCCGGATTTTCCAGCTTCTCGTGGACCAGGGAGGCGTTGTAGCCGGCACGCCGGCGCGGATAGAGCCGAGCCACGCGATCCGGGTACCAGCCGAGTGGCGAATGAATGCCCCGAAGCACCAGGAGAGGCGCGGAAGCGTATAAATGACGGGCTGGTCCAAGGCCACGGCGGCTTCGATGCTGTCACGCAGCTCGGGTGTCACCCGCTCGTCCGCGTCGACCATCAGGACCCAGTCGCTCACCACCAGCGCCTCGGCGCGCTGCCGCTGCACGCCGAAGCCCTGCCAGTCGTCCTGAACCACGACCTTGTCGGTAAATGTCCTGGCGATATCACGCGTGGCATCGGTACTGCCGGAATCCACCACCACGATCTCGTCCACCCAGCTCAGCGTCTCCAGGCAGGCGCGCAGATGCGCTTCCTCGTTCTTGACGATCAATACGGCAGCCAGGCTCATCGGCCCTTCCTTGTCAGCTGAGCGGGGCATCAGTTTACTGGTGCCGGCACCGGGGCGGCAAACGACGCCTTGCTACCACCACTGGGCTCGACCACGACTTTTGATGCAAACGGGTCTCGACTTGATAAGCTGGTACCTGAACTCACTACGTGCGCACTGTGCCATGCCCTCTTCCCTCCCGTATCGCGACATGCATTTTTCCCGCTGGTGTTCGCTGCTGATCATCGGCCTGTGCCTGGGTTATGCCGTCACCTCCCTGACGCGACTGCCGACCTGGGCGCTCCCTTTCGTGGCGGCAGCCTGGCTGGCCCTGGGGTACTGGCTTCGCTGGGGCGCACCTCGTTCCCCACAGCGCCCCGCGGTTCCCCGCTACTGGTCCTGGGCGTTGATACCCATCGCGCTGTGGGGGCTCTATATCTATCTTTCCGAAAGCTTCGGCATCGTCGACCTGGGTGCCGTCTTCTTCCACCTTCAGGCCGGCATGACCGACCATGGCGGCGTCAGCCGGGTCGGTGCCGCCATCTTCTACACTCTCTCCATGGCGGCACTGTTCGTGTCGTTCCTCTGGCTCCTCCGCCACGACCACCGCTGGCGCCGCGGAGAATTTTTCCTGGCCCTGCTGATGCTGGCCAGCAACCCGCTGCTCTACGGCGTAACCCAGCGCGGCGCGGCGATCGTTACCGATGACGGTGCCTGGCTGGATCGTCAGTATGTGGAGCCGATGATTCTCGACGCTCGGGAGGACCCACCCAATCTCTTGCTGCTCTATCTGGAAAGTGTCGAGCGCACCTATGCGGATCGCGAGCGCTTCGGCGACGCCTATGCCGACCTGGACGCCATCGGCGAGAATGGCCTGGTCTATGAGGCGTCTACCAGATCGACAACACCGGCTGGACCATGGCGGGCATGATCGCCAGCCAGTGCGGCACCCCACTGATGCCCGCCGGCCTGCTCCACGACCGTCAGTTCACGCCGCTGGAAACGGTGGTGCCCGGTGTCGATTGTCTGGGCGACCTGCTCTCCGAACAGGGCTACCGACTCACCTACATGGGTGGCGCCAGCACCGCCTTCGCCGGCAAGGGTCTCTTCTATAAGGATCACGGCTTCGACACGGTCCTGGGTCGCGAAGATCTTCAGCCCGCCTCGACGACCCCGACTACCTCAACAACTGGGGCCTCTATGACGACTCGCTCTACGATTTCACCGTGGAGGAGGTCCGTCGCCTGAACGAGGAAAACGGGCCCTGGGGGTTGGTCAACCTATCGCTGAACGCTCATGCTCCCAGTGGCTACCCCGCCCAGCGCTGCCTGGACCGCCAGGGCGACTTCGACGGCGAGGATATTCTTTACTCGGTCGAATGTATCGCCTGGCTGGCCCGGGACCTGCTTGAGCGCCTGGAGAGCGAGGCGTTGCTGGAGAACACCCTGGTGGTCCTGGTCAGTGACCATCTGACCATGCGGGTCTCGGCCTGGGAGCAGCTGATCCAGAGCGAGCGAGACAACACCTTCATGCTGCTGGGCCCCGGCATCCCCGTCAGCCGCCAGGCCCGGGAGGCCTCCATGGTGGACGTGTTCCCCACCCTACTGGAAGCCATGGGCTTCACCATCGACTGGCACCGGGCCGGCCTCGGCGTGTCGCTGCTGTCCGATGAGCCACCCTGATCGAGGAGCACAGCATGGAATTCGTGAATGCCAGGATGCGTGAGGAAAACGCACTGCAACAGCGTCTGTGGGAGGGCCTCGCGCCACAGCGCGAGCAGGCTGAAGCGGCACCTCAGGAGCAGGTTCTGGAGACACCGGATGACGGTACTGGAGAGGAACCCGCCTCGGTCCAGTGACGGTCCAATGATCAGGCTCAATCGCGGCTGATGAGCTCCATGCGCGACGCCAGTACCGCCTGCAGGACCCGTTGGGGCGAGAGCTGCACCAGACAGTTGGTATGCCCCAGCGGGCAGGTGCGCTGGAAACAGGGCGAGCACTCGAGCGCCAGGGTATGAATCGTGGCCTTGTCGGTCAGGGGCGGCGTATATGCCGGCGACGACGAACCATAAAGGGCCTGGACGCGGTCCCCACGGCGGCCGCCACATGCATCAGCCCCGAGTCGTTGGTGACCACCTGCCGGCAGTCGGCCAGCAGATCCACGGCGTCGGCCAGCCGTGTCTTCCCGCAGAGGTTATGCACGCCCTCCTGCCCTTCCGCGATCGACTCGCCGACGTCGGCATCCTTGGGGCCACCCAGCACTCGCACCTCGAACCCTTCCGCCACCAGGCGCTGGGCCAGTTCACGAAAGTGGCCCAGTGGCCACTGCTTGGCCGGCCCATATTCGGCACCGGGCATCATGCCGATGGCCGGTCGTGACGAAAGGCCCAGACTGCTGCGCACGGCAGCCAGGTTGTTGCTGTCGATACGCAGCCGCGGACGAGGGACCGACAGGGCCGCCAGATCCGCATCCGCTGGCAGGCCCAGTGCGACGAAGCGCTTGACGGTCTGGTCGAGCACGGCCTTGTCCAGCGTGCGACGCTCATTGAGCAGCCCGAAGCGCTGCTCACCGGTATAGCCGATGCGCCGGGGTATCCGCGCCAGGAAGGGAACCAGCGCCGACTTCCAGGAGCGAGGCAGCACGATCGCCCGGTCGAAGCGCCCCGCAAGCCGCTTCGCCAGCGACCGCCGAGTGCCCCAGCCGAATTCGCCATGGGCCACGTCCAGCGTCGCCACCTCGGCGACCTCCTCCATACGCTCCAGGATCGGCTGCGACCAGCCGGGCGCCACGACGCCGATATGGCAATCGGGCTGACGCTGCCGGAGCGTCTTCAACAGGCTCTGGGCCATCACCATGTCACCGACCCAGGAGGGACCGACCACCAGGATGCGCTCGCCTGACGAAGGCGTTGCACTCATCCAGCCTCTCCGCCGAGCCACCGCAGGTACTCCCCCACCCCTTCGGCCACGGTACGGAATTCGCGATCATAGCCCGCCTGCCGCAGCCGTGAGATATCGGCCCGGGTGTAGCTCTGATAACGGCCCTTGAGCTCTTCGGGAAAGTCGATGTACTCGATCCGACCCTGGCGGTGAAAATCGATGACGGCTTCACCGATCGCCTTGAAGGGCTCGGCACGACCCGAGCCCAGGTTGAAGATACCGGACTTCTCGGGATGGTCGAGGAACCAGAGGTTGACGTTCACCACGTCGCCGACATAGACGAAGTCACGGCTCTGCATGCCGGCCTCATAACCATCCCAGGCGCCGAACAACTTGAGGTCCTGTCCCGCCGATATCTGGGTGTGGTGGTGGAAGGCCACGCTGGCCATCTTGCCCTTGTGCTGTTCCCGCGGCCCATAGACATTGAAGTAGCGAAAACCCACCACCTGGCTTGTCAGCTCGCTCCAGTGCTCGCGCACGTACTGGTCGAAGAGCAGCTTGGAGTAGCCATACACATTGAGCGGCTTCTCGTGCTCGGGCTCTTCGCGAAAGACCTGGCTGCCACCGTAGGTCGCCGCCGATGAGGCGTAGAGGAAGGGAATGCCCTGCAGCTGGCAGAAATGCAGCAGCACCTTTGAGTACTCGAAGTTGTTGTCGAGCATGAAGCGACCATCCCACTCGGTGGTGTCCGAGCAGGCACCCTCGTGAAAGATGGCTTCGATGGGTGGCAACCTCGAGGGCTCGCCACGCAATACCGCCTCGACCCGCTCGCGGAAGTCATCCTTGTCCAGATAATCCCCGAGCGTGCAGTCGGCCAGATTGATGAACTTGGTACCGTCGAGCAGGTCGTCGACGACCAGGACGTCCGTGCGGCCGCGCTCGTTGAGTGCCTTGACGAGATTCGAGCCGATGAAGCCGGCACCGCCTGTCACTACGATCATTGGGGTTCCTCGCTGCGGCGCCGTTGACTGCGCCTATAACCGATGTGCCTGTGATTGTATACTTGACGCCTTGTGAATTCATGGCCAACGGTGCTTTCCAATGACACTCTCGACACGATCGTCGACCTCGGCCCCCGGGTCGACGCCGGACGCGGCGACCTTCCAGGGTCTGATCCTGGCCTTGCAGCAGTACTGGGCGGAACAGGGCTGCGTGGTGCTGCAGCCCCTGGACATGGAAGTAGGCGCCGGTACCTTTCATCCCGCCACCTTTCTTCGCTCCATCGGGCCCGAGACCTGGAACGCCGCCTATGTTCAGCCCTCTCGCCGGCCCACCGACGGTCGCTATGGCGAGAACCCCAATCGCCTGCAGCACTACTACCAGTTTCAGGTCGTCATGAAGCCCTCTCCCGCCGACCTGCAGGAGCGCTTCCTGGGCTCTCTCGAACGCCTGGGTATCGATCCCTTGGTACATGACATTCGCTTCGTCGAGGACAACTGGGAATCGCCCACCCTTGGCGCCTGGGGACTTGGCTGGGAGGTCTGGCTCAACGGTATGGAGGTGACCCAGTTCACCTATTTCCAGCAGGCCGGCGGTATCGAATGCTACCCAGTCACCGGCGAGTTGACCTACGGTCTCGAGCGTATCGCCATGTACCTGCAGAACGTGGACAGCGTCTATGACCTCGTCTGGACCGTGGCGCCGGACGGCTCCAAGGTCACCTACGGCGACGTATACCTGCAGAACGAACGTGAACAGTCGGCCTACAATTTCGAGCAGGCCGACGTGCCCGCCCTGTTCGCTGCCTTCGACCATCAAGAGCAGGAGTGCACCAAGCTGCTGGGAGTCGGCCTGCCGCTCCCCGCCTACGAGCAGGTGCTCAAGGCATCCCACACCTTCAACCTGCTGGACGCTCGCCACGCCATTTCGGTCACGGAGCGCCAGCGCTACATCCTGCGCGTCAGGACCATGGCCCGCGATGTGGCACACGCCTACTACGATTCACGCAAGGCTGCCGGCTTCCCCATGGCTCCCGAGGCGCTGCGCCAGGAACTGCTCGCCAGAGAGCCGCTTGCCGAACAGGGAGACGCATGAGCATGGCTGTTAATACCTTTCTGATGGAGCTGGGTGCCGAGGAGCTTCCGCCGAGTGCCATCGATACCCTTTCCGACGCCCTCGCCGAGGCATCCGCCGCGGCCTCGCCGATGCCGAAATCAGTTTCGGCAATGTTCACGCCTGGGCCACGCCACGCCGCCTGGCCGTGCAGGTCAGCGAGCTTGCCGACAAGCAGCCCGACCGGGAAGTCGAGCGCCGCGGCCCCGCCCTTGCCGCCGCCTTCAAGGATGGGGAACCGACCAAGGCCGCCCATGGCTTCGCCCGCTCATGTGGCGTCGATGTCGCCGAGCTGATCCATCTGGAAACCGACAAGGGTACCTGGCTTGGCTACCGCGAGCGGCAGTCCGGGGAGGCCACCACCGCTCTGCTGCCCGATATCGTAGCCAAGGCGGTAGCATCCCTGCCCGTGCCCAAGAACATGCGCTGGGGCGCCTCACGCATCGAGTTTTCCCGTCCGGTGCATTGGCTGGTGATGCTATATGGCAGTGACATCGTCGAGGCCGAGGTCCTCGGCCTGACTGCCGGCCGGACCACCCGCGGCCACCGCTTTCACGCTCCCGATGCTATCGAGCTGGCCCACGCCGAGGATTACCTGGCGGCCCTGGAAAACGCCTGGGTGCTGGCCGACCGACAGAGGCGTCGGGAAAGCATCCGCGAGCAGGTGCTGGCCGAGGCAGAGGTCCAGGAAGCCACTGCGGTCATCGGTGAGGCACTGCTCACCGAAGTGAGCGGCCTGGTGGAGTGGCCGGTGGCGCTGGCCGGAAGCTTCGACGAGCGTTTCCTCGAGGTACCTGCCGAATGCCTGATCTCTTCGATGAAGGCCAACCAGAAGTACTTCCACCTGCTCGACAACAGCGGCAGGCTCAAGCCCCTGTTCATCACCATCGCCAACATCGATAGCCAGGATCCACAGCAGGTCATCGAGGGCAACGAGAAGGTCATCCGCCCTCGCCTGGCCGATGCCGCCTTCTTCTACGACACCGACCGCAAGCAGCCGCTGGCCACTCGCATCAGCGGCCTTTCCAGCGTGCTGTTCCAGAAACAGCTCGGCTCCCTGGCCGACAAGGCGCACCGTACGGCAGCGGTGGCAGCCTTCATCGCTGGCCGCATCGGCGGCGAGGTTGCCCATGCCCGGCGCGCCGCCGAGCTCGGCAAGTGCGACCTGATCACCGAAATGGTGCTCGAATTTCCCGAGCTGCAGGGCATCATGGGCCGATACTATGCCACCCTGGATGGCGAGCCATCCGACGTCGCCCAGGCACTGGAAGAACAGTACCTGCCACGCTTCGCAACCGATGCCATTCCCGAGACGCCTACCGGCCTGGCACTGGCGCTGGCCGATCGACTCGATACCCTGACCGGTATCTTCGGTATCGGCGCACGCCCCACCGGCACCAAGGACCCCTTTGCCCTGCGTCGCGCCTCCATCGGGGTGCTCAACATCCTGGTCAAGGGCGAACTCGATCTGGACCTGCGTGAGTTGCTCGAACTGGCTGCTGCGCAACATCAGGAGCTGCCCTACGCCGAGAACCTGGTCGAGGAAGTCCTGAGCTATATGCTCGACCGCTTCCGCGCCTGGGGTCAGGATGAAGGCATCGAGGCCGAAGTCTATCTCGCCGTGCGTGCCCGTCCGGTGACCCGCCCCCTGGACTTTGCGCGGCGTCTGCGCGCCGTCCATGCTTTTGCCCAGCGGGTAGAGGCCGGATCCCTGGCTGCTGCCAACAAGCGTGTCGCCAACATCCTCGCCAAGCAGGAAAGCGGGAGCACTCCAAACAGGGTTGACCCCGGCCTGCTGCAAGAAACGGCAGAGGAAGCGCTCTTCGAGGCCCTGGCAGCCAAGCGCGAGGCAGTCATGCCGCTGTTCGCCGAGGGTCGCTACCATGATGCCCTGGACGCCCTGGCGACACTGCGTGACCCCGTCGATACCTTCTTCGACCAGGTCATGGTCATGGCGGAGGATGACGATATCCGTGCCAATCGCCTTGCGCTGCTGGCCGGCCTCCAGGGCCTGTTCCTCGAAGTCGCTGACATCGCCCTGCTCCAGCAGTAGGCACTCATTGCCTCCCCTAGCCGGCGAGCCTCACACTCGCCGGCTTTTTCTTGCCTGATGTTTCACGTGAAACACTACGCCTGCATCCACCGCTTGGCGTCAAATGTTTCACGTGAAACACTACCCCCATCTCCATCAGGTCCCTGTGTGCCCATGTACGATGCCAGCAAGCTTGTCATTCTCGACCGGGACGGTGTCATCAACCATGACTCCGACGACTACATCAAGTCACTGGACGAGTGGATCCCCTACCCCGGCTCTATAGAGGCCATCGCCCGCCTTAGCCAGGCAGGCTGGACCGTTGCCATTGCCACCAACCAGTCCGGTATCGCCCGTGGCTATTATGACGAAGCCGCACTCGAGAGCATGCACGATGAATTGCACCGTCTGGTAGCGATTGCCGGCGGCCGTATCGCGCATATCGCCTACTGCCCCCATGGTCCCGACGATGGCTGCGACTGTCGCAAGCCGCGCCCGGGCCTACTCGAGCAGATTCGCGAGGCACTGGAATTACGCTCCCTGGCCCGAAGCTGGATGGTGGGGGATAGCCTACGAGACCTGCAGGCCGGTCAAGCCATGGGATGTCGCAGCATTCTGGTTCGTACCGGCAAGGGCGAGCGCACAGAAGCCAAGGGTATCGGGCTGGAACAGGCCATGGTATTCAACGACCTGGCCGCTTTTACCGATTGGCTACTGACCGAATAGTAGCGGAAAGTCTGCAGGAATATGAGTGATTAGCAATATATAACCTAATCTACTGTCGTCTATCGCTTCCTGATTACGCATAAGACTTAGCAGGCGCCTGGGGCGGAGGTCGCCGTATTGGCGTGATCGTTTGCGTCGACAACACCGCCGGGAGGCTTGCGCCTCCAGTCGCCGACGCGTCGGACCGGAGCTAACGCTACTCCTACAACGGCGCGGTACGGTCGGTGGAGAAAATCGCTGTGGCCGGACAATTTATAACTTCTCCTGATTACGCAAAGACTCAGCAGGCAACTGGCGGAGACGCCGCGTTGGCGGTGAGCGTTGGCGGTGAGCGTTGGCGTCGGCAACACCGCCGGGAGGCTTGCGCCCCAGTCGCCGATACGTCGGACCGGAGCTAACGCTACTCCTGGTATGGATTGACCCGTCAAGGGTTCGGTTGTCACTGGTGCATGCGGTTGTCCTCAATGCCTACGGGTCAGGGAGCGAAGGGCTATCAGCGACGGTGGATCTCTCTGGTATTCGTGGGTTGGGTACCGACCTTTCATCACTTCGTCGCGGAGCTACCCTGCTCTACAGTCGAGGGTCACCCCGCCCCGGAGGGCGGGAGCCTCATAGGAGTATCA
>NZ_AZQX01000072.1:0-9821 GCF_000568385.1 Halomonas sp. BC04 | reverse complement strand
AGCCCTCGATACCGACACGGTAGATCTCGGAAACCAGCTTGCTCTTGGGCAGGCCGGGCTCGATCACCTCGAGGATACGCGTATGCATGCCCTCGACGATCTTGCCGGCAATGCGCATGTAGGCGACTTCCTGGGGAGACTTGATCGCCCGACACCAGTTGACCAGCGCATTGGCATCCATGAAGCGGGCATGGGGCAGCTCGCGCAGCAGGCACTGATAAGCCTTGGCCGAAAAGTAGTAGTTGTCCATCTCCATTCCCACCACCCCCTGGTGCCAGCCGCGATCGGGCATGATCGACTGGGCCAGGTAGTCCATGGGATGCATGTCGGGGTTCTGGACGTAGTAATCGGGGTAGTAGGTGATGTTGTCCGGATCGATCCAGCAGGTCCGCAATGCGCCATTGGCATCCATGCGTCGGCCATACCAGACCGGCTCGCCCTCCAGCCCCACCAGCACGCACTGGTGCACATAGAAGGACCAGCCATCATAGCCGGTCAGCCAGGCCATGTTGGAAGGGTCGCTGATGATCAACACGTCAATCCCTCGGCTGGCCATTTCGGCCCGGACCTTCCAAAGCCGGGTGGCATATTCCTGACGCGTGAAGGGCAGGGTGACCTGATTCATGAAGCGTTCGCCATAGCATCACCAATAACCGGCCGTCTCCACGGGGAGAGGGCCGGACCAGGGTTATCGACACCGGTTAAAAGCGATAATTGTCATGATAATACAGGAAGAAAATCATGACAATCTCCGGTCAATGTCGCTAAGCTGATACTAGCACCACACCTCTGCTGGCGGTCAAAGGCTTTATTGAATCATGACAATTGATCTGACTCCCTACTTGACCGATACCGGGCCCAAGTACCTGGCCATTGCGCGGGCCCTGTCCGAGGCGGTTCGCCAGGGAGAGATCGCCCCTGGCACGCGACTGCCGCCCCATCGCCAACTGGCCGAAAACCTCGGTGTCAGCGTACAAACCGTTTCGCGCGCCTACGCCCAGGCCGAAAAGATGGGCCTGTTACAGTCGCGGGTCGCAGCGGCACCTGGATCAATGCCCTGGACGATGCCCGGGAGTCCGCCTACCTGCGCGGACATGAGCCGCGCCACGAGAGCCCGCTGATCGATCTCTCCATTGCCCACCCGGTCTGCCCTCCCGGGCACCACCTGCGCTTTCGCCAGGCGCTGGCCGAACTGGCGGAGCATGCCAGCCCCGATGTGATTACCGCCTGCCGGCCCATCGCCGGCCTGCCCCACCAGCGCGAGCGCGCCAGTGCCTGGCTGCAGTCCCGACTCGGTGTGCCCGGCGAGGTGGACGACAGGATTCTCTGCAACGGCGCGGCCCATGGCCTGATGCTGGCCATCTCCAGCGTGGTCCAGCATGGTGACCTGGTTCTAACCGAAGCCCTTACCGACCATGGGCTGATCGCCCTGTCGCGAACCCTGGGCTTCCAGCTGCGGGGGGTGGCCATCGACGACGAAGGCATCATCCCGGAGGCGCTGGAGTCGGCATGCCACCGCTTCAAGCCCCGAGCCGTGTACCTGACGCCGACCCAGTTGAACCCGACCGGTGCGACCATGGGCGAGGCTCGCCGTGACGCCGTGGCCGAGGTGCTGGCGCGCCATCGTGTATGGCTGATCGAGGACGATGTCCATGCCTTGCTCGAAGGCCCGATGCTGACGCCCCTGACCGCACGGATACCCCAGCTCGGCTTCCATGTCACCAGCATGACCAAGATCACCGTGCCGGGATTGCGCGCCGGCTACCTGACCGTGCCCCGCGGCCAGCTGCACCACGTGCTGCCCCGCATGCGAGCCACCACCTGGATGGCCACGCCACTGATCTTCGAACTCGCCGACCGCTGGATCGCCGACGGCAGCATCGAGGCCATGGCCGCCGAACAGCGGACGCTGCTGGGTGAACGTCAGGCACTCGCCCAACGACTGATCGGTCACCACTCCCTCGCCTCCCGCCCCACCAGCCTGCATGTCTGGGTGACGCTGCCGGGTGCCTGGCGAGCGGAGGAGATGCAACAGCAGGCCGAGCAGGAGGGCCTGGCCATCACCACCGCGGTTCCGTTCATGGTCGAGCAGACGCCACCCCCACGGCGCATCCGGGTGAGCCTGGGGGCAGAGCAGGACCTGAAGCGCCTTGAGGAGGGGCTGAAACGACTGGCAGTCTTGCTCGACGAGTCACCCCCGCCGATGATGCAGATCATCTACTGACCTTCACTAACCACGGAGAAGGAGACTCTGATGCGTGTATTGATCCATATCGACCAGGCTGCCACCTGGCGCGACGCCTTGGCCGAACACCTGCCGGACGCCGAGATCCTCACCAGCGAGGCACCCGCCAACCAGCGCCGGGATATCGACTACCTGGCCGCCTGGAAGCCGCCCGAGGCGCTGCTCAGGGAGCAGACCGACCTCAAGGGCATCATCAACCTGGGCGCCGGTGTCGATGCCCTGCTCAACAACCCCGGCCTGCCCGATGACGTCCCCATCGTCAAGCTGCGCGATGCCGGCATGGCCGAGCTCATAGGCGACTACGTGCGTTACGGCGTGCTGCATTTCCAGCGCGACTTCGACCGCTATCGCCGGCAGCAGGCGCGCCACGAGTGGCGGGAGCACACGGTGGACGACAAGCGCGACTGGCCGGTGGGCGTGCTGGGCCTTGGCGCCATCGGTGCCAAGGTGGCCAGCATGGTTGCCGCCGACGGCTTTCCGGTCCATGGGTGGAGCCGCTCACCCAAGCAGCTGGATGGCATCACCTGCCACCACGGCGACGACGGTCTTCCCGAACTGCTCGGCCAGGTACGCACCCTGGTCTTGCTGCTCCCCGGCACACCACATACCCGCCATATCATCAATGCCGAGGCACTGGCCTCCCTGCCGGAAGGGGCCAGCCTGATCAACCCCGGTCGCGGCACCCTGGTCGATGAAGCGGCACTGCTGGAAGCACTGGGCGAGGGAGAGTCGGAAGGCCGGCTTCGTGGCGCCCTGCTCGACGCCTTTCCCGCGGAGCCGCTATCCGAAGAGAGCCCGTTCTGGTCTCACCCGAGGGTATGGGTGACCCCACACATGGCCGGCCCCACCCCGCTGAAGGACGCCGTGGGCCAGGTCGCCGAGCTGATCGAGGCCTTCGAGGCCGGCGAAACGCTCGAGACCGTAGACCCCGGCGCCGGCTATTGAATCGTTGCTACCATGGACATATTCCTACTAGAAAGGAGGGATAGACGATAGGCTGAAGATGACACTCATGGATCTCCCTGGAGGTGCACGATGACGACCCGGATCGACTACCGTAGGCAAGACGCCCTGCTGGTCGTGGACATGCAGAACGACTTCTGCGAAGGCGGCGCCCTGCCGGTGGAGGGTGGCAAGGCACTGGTGCCCGGCATCAATGCCGAGATCGGGGCCGCCCGCGCCGCCAGTGCACTGGTGGTCGCCTCCCGCGACTGGCACCCCATCGACCATGTCAGCTTCGAGCATCGCGGGGGTTCCTGGCCGGTTCACTGTGTACAGGACACCTCCGGCGCCGCCTTCCACCCGGGCCTCGACTACAACGACGACACCATTCGCGTCAGCAAGGCCACGGCCTTCGATGCCGATGCCTACTCCGCCTTCGATGGCACCGGCCTCGCCGGCTACCTGCGCGATCGCGGCATCGAGCGCGTCGTGGTTTGCGGGCTTGCCATGGATGTGTGCGTCAAGGCCACCGCGCTGGAAGCCAGCCGGGAAGGCTTCGCTGTCGTGCTGCTGGCGGGGCTGACGGAACCCGTCGACCCCGAGGCCCGGGACCGCTGCACCCGGGAGCTGGAAGCCGACGGCATCGAGGTTCATCAATGAGGCATTCGGTCTGCGTGCAAGTGGATGACAGTGATCTGACCCTGCTCACCGACCTCTATCAGTTGACCATGCTGCAGGCCTACTGGAAGGAGTCGATGCAGGAGCGGGCCACCTTCAGCCTCTACTTTCGCAAGCTACCCCCCACCCGGCGCTTCATGCTGGCCTGTGGCCAGCAGCATGCCGCCGCCCTGGCCAGTCGGCTGCGCTTCTCGTCATCGGCGCTGAAACAGCTGGCCGACACCGGCAAGTTCGACGATGCCTTCCTCGACTGGCTGGCCGGCTGGCGCTTCACCGGTGATATCTGGACCCTGCCGGAGGGGACGCCGGTGTTCCAGAACGAGCCCTTCCTCGAAGTGGACGCACCGATCGCCGAGGCACAGCTGCTCGAGAGCCTGATCATGAACCTGGTGCAGCTGGAAACGGTGCTGGCATCCAAGGCCGTGCGCCTCGTCATGGCCGCCCGGGGCAGGCCGGTGGTCGATTTTGGTCTGCGCCGAATGCACGGCGTGGACGCGGCGGTGCGCGGGGTGCGTGCCTACCGTACCGCTGGCCTCACCGCCACCAGCAACGTGCTGGGCGGGCTGCGCCATGACCTGGAAATCAGCGGCACCATGGCACACAGTTATATCCTGGCCCACGACAGCGAGCGCGAGGCTTTTCGTGCCTTTGCGCGCCACTATCCGGACACCACCCTGCTGGTGGATACCCACGACACGCTGGAGGGAGTCCGCATGGTTATCGAGCTGTTGGCGGAGGAGCCCGACCTGCGCATCAGTGCCGTGCGTCTTGATTCCGGCGACCTGGGTGATCTCGCCCACCGCTCCCGCGCCCTGCTTGACGAGGCCGGCTTCGAAGCCATCAAGATCGTCGCCAGCAGTGGGCTCGATGAACACAGTATCCGGGAACTTGTCGAAGACGGAGCGCCCATCGATGCCTTCGGCGTGGGCACGCAGATGGGGGTCTCGGCCGACGCGCCGGTCATCGACCTCTCCTACAAGCTGGTGGAGTATGCGGGCATACCCCGGGTCAAGCACTCGACGGGCAAGGTCAATCTGCCCGGCCGCAAGCAGCTCTACCGGCGCCGCGACGCTCGGGGCCGCTATGCCGGGGACATCATCGCCAGTCGCGATGAGCCGGTCACCGATGGCGAACCGATGCTGGTGCCCCTGGTGCAGGACGGCAAGCTGGACGAGTCGCTCATGGCCATGGCCGACGATGCCCGTGAGCGGGTCCGGTCCTGTCTCGAGGCAATGCCCGAGACGCTGACTCGACTCGACCCTGGCGAGAGCGACTACCCGGTGGAGCTCAGTGAAACGCTGAGCCGGCTACAGCAAGATTGACGACAGCGCGGCGGATCATGCAACAAGCGTGCATCGGGGAACCCGGGCGGCCTTCCCGAGCTCAGACTGATTGCTACTTTGCCACTCCACCTCACCACCCCATGTTGAGTCCCATGAGCCGACCGTCGCCTTCTTTCACTTTCCTGGTCTTGCCGCTGCTCCTGCTCGCCCTGGGTATCACCCAGGTCATGGCCGCCCCGACTGCCGCCAAGCCGGCCTCCCCCGGCGGCACCGAACGGCAGGTCAGCCCCCAGCCCTTCGAGGCGCGGTACCGGCTGGAAGTGAGCGGCTGGCCCAATGCCTCCATCGAGCACCGCCTGAGTCGAGAGAGCCATCACTGGCATAGCCAGATGAATGCCTCCATCGCCGTGGCTCGAGGCAATGAACGCAGCCGCTTCTTCCTGACCCCGGATGGCGTTCGCTCGGTGAACTATGCCAGCGGCTACTCGTTGCTGGGCATTGGCGGCGACTACCGGCTTGGCAGCGACGAGCTGAGCGAGCTCCCCGATCGCCAGGCCGCACTGTTCGACCTCTCCCTGAGCGTGCTGAACGGAGGCTGCCAGGAGAAGAACGGCTGTCGCCTGGTCTATCAGGATCATCGCGGCCGCGAGGAGATCATCGACTACCGGGTGCTCGCCCGGGAGACGCTGCGTCTCCCGGCGGGCGAGTTCGAGGCCATCAAGGTGGAAGTGCTGGACCCTGAAACCCCTGACCGGCAGATGACGTTCCACTTCCACCCCGAACTTCCCGGCCTGCTGTTGGCAGTGGACTATCGCCGCGACGGCAAGCGAAGAAGCCGGCTTGCCCTCACCTCTCTCGATACCCCCCTCGACACCCGGGCTCCCTGACCCATGGCGTAATCGCTTCTCCCCAGTGCCTTTCCCGCCGACGCCACCGAGGCTGGTCGAGCCGGTGGCGGCACTCGCGGCAAAAGGCTGCTAGAGTGTGGCGCTTTGCGCGCCCGGCGGCCATGACAAGGAAATGGGTCTCGATGTTGAGCGGGCTGTTGATCGTCCTTTTGCCGCTGCTGCTGGGCTACCTGGTGCCGGTTCGCCATGCCGGCTTGATGAACCTGATCAACCGCAGCGTCAACGCATCGGTTTATGCCATCCTGCTGCTGATGGGGGTCAGCCTCGCCGGACTCGAGAACCTGGCACGAGAGCTGTCACGGATGGGGAGCCAGGCGCTGCTGCTGTTCATCGTCATCACCGCTGCCAACCTGGCGGCCCTATGGTGGCTATCGCATCGACTCGGCTTGCGCTTCGGACCGTCACCGGTGGTCGCGAATGCCCCGACGACCAAACTCGCCGCCATGCTCGGCTCCCTGGCTCTGGTGGCGGTGGTGGTCCTCGGAGTGCTGATCGGGCTCATCCTCGGCTGGCTGGGTGGCCAGGCCATCTTCCCCGCTGCCGAACAGCTGGCCGAGTGGGCGCTCTATGCCCTGCTGGCCCTGATCGGATGCCAACTGCGCAATTCGGGCATGCCACTTCGCCAGATCCTGCTCAACCGACATGGACTGGCCATCGCCACGACCCTGGCCGTCAGCTCCCTGCTTGGCGGCCTGATCGCCGCGCCGCTACTCGGCCTGCAATGGAACGAGGGTCTGGCGCTGGCTTCCGGCTTCGGCTGGTACTCGCTCTCGGGCATCCTGATCGGTGATCAGCTCGGTCCCCTGCTCGGTGGCGTGGCCTTCTTCAATGACCTGGCCCGTGAACTGCTGGCCTTCATCCTGATCCCGCTATTGATTCACCGCCACGCGCCATTGGCCATCGGTTACGGGGGGGCAACCTCCATGGACTTCACCCTGCCGGTGATCCAGCAGCACGGCGGGGTAGCCTGTGTGCCGATCGCCGTGGTCAGCGGCTTCATTCTTTCCCTGCTGTCACCGCCCTTGACTCTCTTTTTCCTGTCGCTCTGAAACCGGGGTAGATACCGACGCCAACGGCAGACGAGCCACCTCTCAATACTTAGCCAAAAGTCTAGGTTGATATCCGTGCCGATAAGCGGCTAACTGAGCGCCAGACGATCTTAATCGTTTAAGTCTTTTCAGCACCACCGATAACAACAAGCCCACGAGGATACCCGCCCATGTTCAAGAAGACGTTGATTCCCACGCTCATCATGGCAACAGCCGCCAGCATCAGCCATGCCCAGGCCGCGGACCTGACCATCTCCTGCGGTGCCGTCGGCGCCGAACTGCAGCTCTGCCAGGAGGGAGTCAGGGCCTGGGAAGAAAAGACCGGCCATAGCGTCGATGTGGTTTCGACGCCCAACTCATCCACTGAGCGCCTCTCGCTCTATCAGCAGATTCTGTCCGCCAACTCCACCGATATCGACATCATGCAGATCGACGTGGTCTGGCCCGGCCTGCTCGCCAACCATCTCCTTGACCTGCGCGAGGTGCTCGGCGATGCAGCCGGTGAAGGGCATTTCGACACCATCATCGAGAACAACACCATAGACGGCCGCCTGGTCGCCATGCCGTGGTTCACCGATGCCGGCGTGCTCTACTACCGCAAGGACCTGCTGGAGAAGCATGGCCACGAGGTGCCCGAAACCTGGGAGCAACTCACCGAAACCGCCCGGGATATCCGCAATGCCGAGCGTGCCGAGGGCAGCGAACGCATGCAGGGCTTCGTCTTCCAGGGCCGCGCCTACGAAGGCCTGACCGTCAATGCCCTGGAGTGGGTAGCAAGCCATGGCGGCGGCACCATCGTCGATAGTGACGGCGAGATCACCATCAACAACCCCCAGGCCGCGGCTGCACTAGACCTGGCGGCGTCCTGGATCGGGGATATTTCGCCCAACGGCGTCCTCAACTACACCGAGGAAGAGGCACGGGGCGTATTCCAGGGCGGCAATGCCGTGTTCATGCGCAACTGGCCCTACGCCTGGGCGCTGGCCCAGAGCGAGGACAGCGAGGTGCGCGGCAAGGTCGGCGTGACCCAGCTGCCCTACAGCGGCGAAAACAGCAGTGCCGCAGGCCTCGGCGGCTGGAACCTGGCCGTCTCCCGCTACAGCGAGAATCCCGAACTCGCCGCCGACCTGGTGGCCTTCCTCACCGGCGAAGAGGAGCAGAAGCGTCGTGCCATCGTGGGTGCCTACAACCCCACCCTGGCGTCGCTCTACCACGATGAGGAAGTGCTCGAGGCAGTCCCCTTCTTCGGCGACCTCTACGAGACCTTCGTCAATGCCGTGGCTCGCCCATCCGCCCCCACCGGTGATGCCTACGGCCGCGTCAGCAATGCTTTCTTCAGCGCCGCCCATGACGTGCTGTCCGGCGACAAGACCGGTGAACAGGCTGTCAGCGACCTCGATCATGACCTGTCCCGCGTCAAGCGCCGTAACTGGTAACCTCCCTGGAGCCCGAAATGTCGACTCCCGTCACCGAAAGCGCGCCGATACCGGCGCGCCCCCTGCCGAGGCACAAGCGCAGCACCAAGGTGCGTCGCCAGCGGGTACGTGCCGCCTGGCTCTTTCTGGCGCCGATGCTGATCGTCCTTGTGCTGGTTGCGGGCTGGCCGCTGCTGCGCACCTTCTACTTCAGCTTTACCGATGCCTCCCTGTCCGACCTGAGCAATATTCTGTTCATCGGAATGGAGAACTATCTGGTCTATGAGGAGGGTCGCTGGTATGGCGTGCTGGCCGACCCCATCTGGTGGCGCTCCGTCTGGAATACCGCCTACTTCTCGGTGGTATCGGTCTCGCTGGAGGTGGTGTTCGGCATCATCGTGGCGCTGGTGCTCAATGCGGAATTCAAGGGCCGCACCCTGGTGCGAGCCGCGGTGCTGATTCCCTGGGCGATCCCCACCATCGTCTCGGCGCAGATGTGGGCCTGGATGCTCAACGACCAGTTCGGGATCATCAACCACCTGCTGATGCTGCTCGGCATCATCGGCGAACCGATCGCCTGGACGGCGGATGCCGACTACTCCATGTGGGCGGTGATCATGGTCGACGTATGGAAGACCACCCCCTTCGTCGCCCTGCTGGTGCTCGCCGCGCTGCAGATGCTTCCCAAGGACTGCTATGAGGCCGCCGAGGTGGACGGCATCCACCCGGTCAGGGTCTTCTTCAAGGTCACCCTGCCGCTGATCACCCCGGCGCTGATGGTGGCGGTGATCTTCCGCCTGCTCGACGCCCTGCGCGTGTTCGACGTCATCTACGTGCTGACCTCCAACTCCACCAGCACCATGTCGATGTCAATCTACGCACGCCAGCAGCTGGTCGAGTTCCAGGACGTGGGCTATGGCAGCGCCGCCTCGACCCTGCTGTTCCTGATCATCGCACTGGCCACCATTGCCTACCTCTACCTGGGTCGCAATCAATTGAAACTGGGAGGCGACTGATGACCTCACGCCAGCTCTCCAAACACGCCACCCGCATCGGCTTCTGGGTACTGGTGGCCCTGGTCGTCGTGATAGCGGTCTTTCCGTTCTACTATGCGGTCAAGACATCCTTCACCCCCTCCAGCGAGCTTTTCCATGTCGAGCTATGGCCCTCTCGACTGGATTTCACCAACTACGTGCAGATCTTCACCCAGAAGAGCTTTCTGCAGGCGATCTTCAACTCGATCGTGGTTGCCACCAGCGTGGTGTTCATCGCCCTGCTRCTCGGCATCACCGCCTCCTATG
>NZ_AZQX01000071.1:0-14209 GCF_000568385.1 Halomonas sp. BC04 | reverse complement strand
GGCCACCGCCTCGGCCAGCCCCTGGCTGGCGGCCGACACCAGCATGCCCCATGCCATGGCGTTAATGTTCGCCCTGTTGGCCATCGGCCCGCTGCTGCTTGTCCATCACACCCCTCGATCGCTCGGCGCCTGCCGCTGGCTGGGCAGGGGCGCCGCCCTGGTCGGCGGCCTGTTCCTTCTCACCGGCTGGCTTACCGGGCTGCCCGAGACGCTATTCACCCACTACCACACGGCGGGCATTGCCGCCCTGGTGATTCTCGGCGCCGGCCTGACGCTGGCCCATCTGGCAAAACCCGACCGCCAGCCACTGCCCCACCYTCCTCCCGGTCGATTGCCGCCGGCGCGCTTGGGGCGCTGCTCTSGGTGGGCGGCTGGTATCTGCTCAGCAGCCAGAGCCTGGAGCGCCTCGATCAGGGTAACGAGATCGCCATCGCCCAGAGCGAGGCCACCATTCAGCGCACCCTGGCCGAGCGCATCCGGCTGATGCAGCGCCAGGCCGGGCGCTGGGAGGCCCTGGGCCATCTCCCGGAGGCGCCCCTCTGGCGCCACGAGCTGCAGAGCTACCTCGACGACTACCCGGCGCTGGACTTCATTGCCCTGCTGGACGTCGCATTGACCACCTGGCGCCTGGAGCCCCGGCGCCCCGACATTGATGCCGCCTGGCTCGACAACACACTAAGCGACCCTCGGCTCGCCGGCTGGCTTGGCGCCAGTAGCCATGACCGCCAGGAACGCCTGAGCCCTATCGTCCAAGGCCCCGACGGCGAAAGCCGGATCCTGCTCGCCCTGCCGCTGACGCTGCCCGACCACCCCGACCTTTGGCTGCTCACCAGCCTGGACATCCCCGCCCTGCTGGGCCGAGAGCTGCCCCATACCGGTCGGCACGTCATCCGGCTAAGCCAGGATGACAGCCTGCTGTTCTCCAGTCGGCCCATCAACGTCGTCCCTGACCTGCGGCCGGTTGGCAGCACGACCCTCGAGCTGCCGGGCGAGGCCCACTGGACCCTCTCCGTGCTGCTGCCCCGGCACCAGTTGATGCAAAGTGCCCTGCTGCCCAGCGGCCTGCTGCTCAGCGGTCTGCTTCTCACCTTCCTGCTGATGCTCAGCCAGGAGCTCTATCGACTGTCGAACCAGCGTCGACGCCACCTCGATGCCAACCAACGGGCGCTGCGCAAGGCCCTGCAGCAGCGTGACCAGTTCTTCACCCTGTCACTGGAGCTGTTTTGTCGCGTGAACCTGGAAGGGCGCTTCCTGCAGGTGAATCCGGCCTTCCAACAGCAGCTGGGCTATGACCCCGAGGCGCTGGTCGGCCATCACTACAGCGAACTGATCATGGCGGAGGACCACGCGCTGATCAACGCTGCCATCCAGCAGCTGGCCAAGGGCCAGCGCGTCACGCAGTTGGAAGCGAGAATCACCGATACCCGTGGACAGCTGCACTGGGTAGACATCAACGCCGACCTGGGCGAGGAGGAGGTCATCTATGTGGTGGCCCGCGACATCACCCAGCGCAAACACAACGAAATGCAACGCCTGCACGACCAGCGGCTGTTTCAGATTGTCGGGCGCACCGCCCAGATCGGTGGCTGGTATGTCGAGCTCGACGATGGCGGGCCGGTCTGGTCGGACGAGCTGTGCAGCATTCACGATGAACCGCCCGGCTTCCAGCCCAGCCTGGAAGACGCCATCGCCTACTATACGCCCGACTGCCGGGAACGGCTGCAACGGGCCTTCGAGCGCTGCACTCACCGCGGGGAACCGTTCGATGAGGAGTTCGAGATCGTCACTGCCAGGGGGCGACAGCGCACGGTGCGGGT
Organism: Halomonas sp. BC04; assembly: GCF_000568385.1. Taxonomy (NCBI): domain Bacteria; kingdom Pseudomonadati; phylum Pseudomonadota; class Gammaproteobacteria; order Oceanospirillales; family Halomonadaceae; genus Halomonas; species Halomonas sp. BC04. The sequence goes on along the minus strand of NZ_AZQX01000071.1, from coordinate 12,392 downwards.
GATCGGCGAGGCCGTACGCGACGACCAGGGCCGAATCATCCGCGCTCAGGGCTCCACCCAGGACATCACCGAGCACAAGCATCTGCAGCTTGAGGTCTCGCAGCTTGCCGAGCGGCTCACCAATACCCTGGAGAGCATCACTGACGGCTTCTTCACCCTCGACACCCAGTGGCGCTTCACCTACCTCAATCGCGAAGCGGAAAAAATGCTTCGCCGCCCGCGTGAACGCCTGCTGGGCCAGAACGTCTGGAATGCCTTCCCCGAGGCCCGCGGCACCCTCTTCGAATCGGAGTATCGGCGGGCCATGTCCGAGGGCGTCAGCGTTTCCTTTGAAGAGCACAATCCACAGCTAGGCCTATGGGTGGAGGTCAACGCCTACCCTACCGACGAGGGACTGGCCGTCTACTTCCAGAACATCAACGAACGCAAGGCGGCCGATCAACAGCTACGCATCCTGGAGCGCAGCGTCGAGGCCAGCGTCAACGGCGTGGTGATCGCCGATGCCCGCCAACCAGAGCTACCGATCATCTATGTCAATGCCGCCTTCGAGCAGATCACCGGCTACACCAGAGATGAAGTCATCGGTCGCAACTGCCGCTTTCTGCAGGGCAGCAACACCGATCCCGGCACGCGAAAGGCCATCCGCCAGGCGCTCCAGGCCCACCGCAAGCTGCACGTGACCCTGCTCAACTACCGCAAGGACGGCACGCCGTTCTGGAACGATCTCTATATTTCCCCGGTGCACGACGACCGAGGCGAGGTGAGCCACTACATCGGCGTGCAAAGCGATATCTCCACCCAGCGCGAGTACGAGTCGAAGCTGGCCTACCACGCCAGCCACGATGCCCTCACTGGGCTGCCCAACCGGACACTGCTGGAAGACCGGCTGGAGCAGAGCTGCCAGTTCGCCCGCCGCTACGAACGCAGACTGGCGGTGCTGTTCGTCGATCTGGACGAGTTCAAGCCGATCAACGACTCTCTTGGGCACGAGCTGGGCGACCGTATCCTTGTCGAGGTGGCAAGGCGGCTGGAGCGGGGAGTGCGTCCCGGCGACACCGTGGCGCGCTTCGGCGGCGACGAGTTCGTGGTGGTGCTGCCCGACCTGGCCCATGAGGACGATGTGCTGGCCGTCACCGAGCGGCTGCTCGACTTGATCGCCAGCCCCTACCACGACGGCAGCGGGGAGCTGCGGCTCACCGCCAGCATCGGCATCGCCATGGGAGAGGGCGAGATCAGTCAGCCCGCGCGACTCATCCAGCAGGCGGACCTGGCGATGTACAAGGCCAAGCGCCAGGGCCGCAACACCTACCAGTGGTACACCCGCGACCTCAACCACAAGGTGAGCGAGCGCGTGGCGATGCGCAATGCCCTGCAGCACGCCATCGACGAGCAGCAATTCGAACTCTACTACCAGCCCCAGGTCGATGGCGCCACCGGATCGATCCTCGGCTTCGAGGCGCTGATTCGCTGGCGTCATCCGGAGCGCGGCTACATCTCGCCCATCGACTTCATCGGCCTGGCGGAAGATACCGGCCAGATCATCCCGATCAGCACTGGGTGCTCAATACCGCCTGTCGCGACAGCGTCTACCTCAACGACCTGGGACTGGGCGACTTTGTGATGGCGGTCAACGTCTCACCCATGCAGTTCCATCGCCCGCACTTCCTCGATAGCGTCTTCGAGGCCCTGGAGACCTCCCAGCTGCCCCCCTGGCTGCTGGAGCTCGAACTCACCGAGGGGGTACTGATGGATGGCTCCGAGAACGCCATCGACAGCCTCCACGAGCTGCGTCAGCGAGGCATCCACATCGCTATCGACGACTTCGGCACCGGCTTTTCCAGCCTCAGCTACTTGAAGTACCTGCCCATCGACAAGATCAAGATCGACCGCTCCTTCGTGCGCGAGGTGATCAGCGACCATCGCGACGCCGCCATCGTTCAGGGCATTCTCTCCATGGCCCGCCCACTTCAGCTTAGGGTGGTCGCCGAGGGGGTCGAGACCCGGCCCAGTTTGCCTACCTGAAGAAACACCTCTGCGATGCCTTCCAGGGCTATCACATCGCCCGCCCCATGCCACTGGCTGAACTGGAGAGCTTCCTGCGCGAGCACCAGGCTACCCAGCGACTGCAGCAAGCGCGTCACAACGGCGCCGAAAGCAGCCAGACACTTCTGCTGCTCGACGACGAGGCCAATATCCTGCGCGCCCTGACCCGCACGCTGCGCCGCGACGGCTACCGTATCCTCACCGCCGAGACCGCCCAGCAGGCCTTCGAGCTGCTGGCCACCGAGGAGGTGCAGGTGATCATCAGCGACCAGCGCATGCCGGGAATGAGCGGCACCGAGTTCCTCGGGCGGGTCACCGAGCTCTACCCCCAGACCCTCCAGATCGTGGTATCCGGCTATACCGACCTCAAGACGGTAACGGCCGCGATCAACGAGGGCGCCATCTACAAGTTCCTCACCAAGCCCTGGGACGACGACGAGTTGCGCCTGGTGGTCCAGCAAGCCTTCCGCAAGGCGGCCATGCTAAAGGTCCGCGACCAGGTCCGGCAGACTCCGGACAACTGAGCGCACCGCAGGGCCCGAGCACACTCCCCCGTGCAGCGTTGAATTCCCCGCCATTGGCTCAGGCCCAATTTCCATGTTGGAAGCAGCAGGGAGGCCTGCCAGATCAACCTCTCCTGACACTCCTTCGATCACGAGGATGTCCAGGACTCCATCATCGGTGACTAGCGAGACTGCCATGCCCTCACCGCTGAATGTTCTGTTGGTCGATGGTAATGCCGACTTCACCCGTGCCATCGGAATGGATAAGGATGCCAGTGCCGGTGGCATGGGTAACCGTAGCCACCGCTACGCACTGATCGCCGACGATGGCGTAGTAAAGTACATTGGTGTCGATACGGAGCGCGGAGTAGTCGACAAGATTAGTGTCGATGTGTTGTTGGCGAATCTCTAGCTTCGCGCAGAACATGCAGCCGGGAGGCATATGCCGCAAATCGAAAGTCACGACGAAGACTTGGCGCAAACCGAAATTGCAGCGGTGCCACAGACAGCGGATCCGAAACCCCAGCCCCTCCCGGCCACGCTGCTCCTGGTCGACAGCGATGCCGACAATCTCGCGCTTCTCACTGACACGCTGCAACCGGAAGGCTGCCGCCTGTTGACCGCCCAGGGCGGTGAAGCCGCCCTGACATTGATGAATGAGCAAGAGATCGACCTGGTCATGGCCAACGCGCGCATGCCCGACATGGGCGGCATCGACCTCTTGAACCGCATTCAACAGGGCTGGCCCCATTGCCTGCGCATACTGCTCGACAGCCAGAGCGATATGAATGCCATCGTGCGCGCCATCAACGAGGGTCACATCTACAGCTTCATCGGCATCCCCTGGAAAGCGGAAGAGCTCTGCCTGACGCTGCGCCAGGCCCTCGCCCACCAGCAAACCGAGGGCGAACGGAAACGGCTCGAGACACTTACCCGGGAGCAGAACCGGGAGCTGAGCGAGCTCAACGCCAGCCTGGAACAGCGCGTCGAGGCACGCAGTCGGGAACTCGAGCAGATTTCCGCCATGCTGGACGCCGCCTACGTAGAGCTGGAGCGTAGCCATGTCACTGCCACGCGCGTGTTCTCATCTCTGATCAATCTGCGGCTGCCCGGTCGCTTGCAGACCAATGCCCAGGTCGACGCCCTGGTCAGGGCGTATTGCGACGCTCATGACCTGGATGAGGAGCTGAAACGCGACCTGCTGATGGCTGCCGCGCTCTATAACCTGGGAAAACTGAGCTGGAACGACCACATGCTCACCACCCCCTCGCAGCGCCTCTTCGCCGAGGACCAGAAAGCCTATCAGCTCTATCCCGAAATCGGTGAAAGCCTGCTGATGGCGCTGGATCACCTCAAGGGCACTGCCCGGATCGTGCGCCATCACCGCGAGCGGTGGAACGGCGGGGGCTATCCCGACCAGCTGGAGCAGGMCATCCCCTTCGGGGCTCGGCTGCTGGGCCTGGCCGTGGACTTCATTGAACTGCAGCGCGGCATGATCCTGCCGAGCAAGCTGCCACGCCAGCAAGCCCTGGATCTGCTGCGCAAGTTCTCGGGACGCGTCTATGACCCGGAGCTGTGCGCCTCCTTCCTCAAGCTCTGCCTCGAACAGGCCCCCGACCTGGGAGTGATCGGGGAGTCAGTGATCTCCCTGGACAGCAGCAAGCTCCGGCCCGGGATGATTCTCGCCCAGGACCTTTACTCCGAGACGGGGATGCTGCTGTTGCACGAAGGCAAGGAGCTGACACCTGCCCTCATCGACAAGCTGCTCCACTTCGAGGAGGTCGAGGAGATCCGCTATTCCCTGCTGATCAAGAAGCCGGGAAGCGAGGGCTGACGCCAAGAGCATTGCCCGGCGACAGTAGCGCCTATCACCTGCCTGAACCGATATCCAAACGGTGCCTCTCCCCACCGCCGGGGGGACCGAAAAGGCCGCCCCAATAAATTAACCTCAAGCCCTGCGCCCGCCTGCCGATTGTTAGTAGGAAGATCATGCCGTTTCAGGCATGGATGGTCCATGACGACAGGGAGTCGCTATGCAGGACAACGATGCCGGCCGCATGAGCCAATTGCTCTGCGACCTGAAGCAGGCCAATCCCCAGCTTCTGCAATCCGAGAAGCTGGCCGCCATCGGCCAGTTGGCTGCCGGTGTGGCACACGAGATCAACAACCCCATCGGCTACGTGTTCTCCAACCTCAAGACACTGGCCGAATACGTGAATGACCTGCTGCGTATCATCGATGCCACTGACCAGGTCGACTCCCTGAAAGAGCTCCAGACGCTAAAACAGAGCCTGGACTACGACTATATCCGCGACGATGCAAAAGCCCTGATCGCGGAATCCGAGGAGGGTATCGAGCGCGTCAAGTCCCTCATTACCGCCTTGAAGGATTTCTCCCATATCGAGGAGGACGACTTCGTCTTCGTCGACCTGCATCACGCCCTCGACACGACACTGAACCTGGCCAACAACGAGCTGAAGTACAAGGCCGAGGTCATCAAGGAATACGCCATCCTGCCGCCCATCGAATGCCTGCCCTCCCAGATCAAGCAGGTAGCGCTCAACCTGCTGACCAATGCCTCCCAGGCCATCAAGGGCAACGGCGTTATTACCCTGCGTACCGGCCACGAAGGGGAGCGCATCTGGTTCGAGGTTTCCGACACCGGTTGCGGCATCCCTCCCGAGCACCGGGACAGGCTCTTCGAGCCCTTCTTCACCACCAAGCCGATCGGCGAAGGTACCGGCCTGGGGCTGGCCCTCTCGTTCAGCATCGTGCAGAAGCACGGCGGCCAGATCGACATCCACAGTCAAGTCGGCCAAGGCAGTACGTTCCGGGTCTGGCTGCCGGTCAAGCAGCCCCACAGTATCGAGCAAGAGCAGGGGGTACCATGACTCTCGAAGCCAACCAGCCCCTTACCACTCCCGAACCGCCTCAGGTGCCTGAGGCGACGCTGCTGCTGGTGGACGATGAGCCCAACGTCCTCTCCGCCCTGAAACGCGTGCTCCGGGCTGAAAACTACCTTGTTCTGACCGCCAACAGTGGCGAGGCTGCACTGGCGATGATGGAGCAGGAAGCTGTCGATCTCGTGATTTCCGATTGCCTCATGCCCGGCATGGATGGTGCGGAGCTGTTGAGCCGGGCCCAGCGGGTCAGCCCAGATTGTATTCGTATCCTGCTGACCGGTCAGAGCGATATGAATGCCACGATCCGCGCCATCAACGAAGGCCATATCTACAGCTACATTGCCAAGCCCTGGGACGACCACAAGCTGCGCCTCACGCTTCGCCAGGCCTTAACCCATCAGCTGGCGGAGCGCGAACAGAAACGCCTGGAAGCCTTGACCCTCCAGCAGAATCAGGAACTTATGGAGCTCAACGCCACGCTGGAGCAGCGTGTCGAGGCGCGTACCCAGGAACTCAAGCAGATCACCGACATGCTGGATAGTGCCTATGACGAGCTGAAGCACAGCTATGTCATGGCCACTCGCGTCTTTTCATCACTCATCACACAGCGCATGCCACGCCACCTGCACGCCAATGCCCAGGTCGGTGACCTGGTCCAGGCGTTTGCCGATACCCATGAGCTGGAGGACGCACTCCGCCGCGACCTGCTCATGGCGGCCGCCTTGTACAACCTCGGCAAGCTGGCCTGGGATGACCGCATGCTGACGACGCCTTCGGAGCGCCTCTTCGCCGAGGATCGCAAGGCCTATCGTCGCTATCCGGAAACCGGCGAAAGCCTGCTGATGTCGTTGGAACACCTCCAGGGGACCGCCCGGCTCATTCGCCATCACCGCGAACACTGGAACGGCGATGGTTACCCAAGTCGCCTCAAGGGCGAGGCCATCCCCTATGGGGCGCGGCTGCTCGCGCTGGCCGTTGATTTCATCGAGCTTCAGCGGGGGATGATTCTCCCCCGGAAAGTTCCCCGGCAACAGGCCCTCGACCTGCTGCGCAAGCTCTCCGGGCGCGTCTATGAGCCCAGCCTGTGCCAGGCCTTCATCACACTCTGTATCGACCAGGCGCCGGACCTGGGCCAGGCCGGGAAGACCATGCTGTCGCTGGAGACACGTCAGCTCGAGCCGGGCATGATCCTGGGACAGGATATTCACTCTGCAACCGGCATCCTGCTGCTCAATGAAGGCAAGGAGCTGACCCAGCACCTGATCGACAAGCTGCGCAAGCTCGAAGAGGTCGAAGGGGGTAGCTACACGCTGATGGTCTGCAAGCCTGGATGCCATGAGAGCAGTGAAGGCGCTGAGAGCGATGACTGATCGCAGCCTGGAGGAACTGCGCGAAGCCCTGCGTCAGCGCGACCAGTTCTTCACCCTCTCCCTGGAACTGTTCTGCCGGGTCGACCTCGATGGCCGCTTCCTGCAGGTCAACTCAGCCTTCGAGCAGCTACTCGGCTATTCGGAGAAACAGCTTGTCGGTCACCATTACAGCAAGTTGGTGGTGGCGGACGATCAGCCTTGATCGATGCGGCCATCGAGCGAATCAAGGCCGGTCAGCGCGTCCACGCACTGGAAGCACGCACGCGTGATGCTCAGGGAGATGTCCACTGGGTAGAGATCAATGCCGACCTGGGAACGGAAAGGGTCATCTATGTGGTGGCGAGAGACATCACGCAGCGCAAGCGTGGCGAGCAGCGACTCCACATTCTGGAGCGCAGTATCGAGTCCAGCGTCAATGGCGTCATCATCGCCGAAGCCAACCACCCGGACCTGCCGATCATTTATGTCAACTCAGCCTTCGAACGCATCACTGGTTACACTCGACAGGAAGCCATGGGCCGCAACTGTCGTTTCCTGCAGGGGCCCGATACCGACGCCGAGGCACGGGGTGTCATCCGGCGAGGCATTGCCGCCCAGTGCTATACACACGCCACCCTGTGCAACTATCGGAAGGACGGCACTCGCTTCTGGAACGACCTCCATATCTCCCCGGTTCTCGACGAAAACGGCAAGGTAAGCCACTTCATTGGCGTACAGAACGACATCTCAACCCAGCGCGCCTATGAATCGCGCCTGGCTCACAACGCCACTCACGACTCACTGACCGGGCTGCCCAATCGCTCGGTACTGGAGGAACGACTGCAGCTTTGCTATCGGCGTGCTCGCCTCCCTATCGGCAGCGTCGCCGTACTCTATATCGATCTGGACGACTTCCAGTCGATCAACGATAGCCTCGGCCACGACCTGGGCGATCAGATTCTGGTCGAAGTCGCCTCACGCCTTGTCCAGCAGGTCCGCGCCAGCGATACCGTCGCTCGCTGCAGCGGCGATGAGTTCGCCATCCTGCTGCCGGACCCGGGCGATGTCATTCTTATCGTCGAGCGCCTGCTGGCCAGCGTGGCCCGCCCCTATCGAATCGAGCAGAGCGAGCTGCACCTGACCGCCAGCATCGGCATTGCCCTGGACCCGGACGGCGTTGCGAGGCCCTCGCACCTGGTTCAACAGGCCGCCCTGGCCATGTACCAGGCCAAGCGCCAGGGGCGCAATACATACCAGTGGTACACCAAAGGCCTCAACAAGAAGGCGAGTGAACGGGTCATGCTGCGCAATGCCCTGCAACACGCCATCGACGAGCAGCAGTTCGAGTTGCACTACCAGCCGCAGGTCCAGGGCGCCAGCGGCAGGATCATCGGCTTCGAGGCACTGATCCGGTGGCACCACCCCGAACGTGGCTACATCCTGCCGGCCGAGTTCATTGGCCTCGCCGAGGATACCGGTCAGATCATTCCCATCAGTGAATGGGTGTTGCGCACCGCCTGTCGTGACAACGTTCGCCTCAATGCCCTGGGGCTGGGAGAGCACCTCATGGCGGTCAATGTATCGCCCATGCAGTTCCAACGGGCCAATTTCGTGCCGGGCGTGATGGAGACGCTGAACAATGCAGGGCTAGCACCGCACCTGCTCGAGCTGGAGCTCACGGAAAACATCCTCATGGAAAGCACCACAAAAGCCATCGAGATCCTCCAGTCGCTGCGACGCCACGGCATCAGTATTGCCCTCGACGATTTCGGCACCGGCTTTTCCAGCCTCAGCTATCTGAAGTCCCTGCCCATCGACAAGATCAAGATCGACCGCTCCTTCATCCGGGAAGTGATCAGCGACCACCGTGACGCCGCCATCGTCCAGGGCATCATTTCCATGGCCAGCCAGCTGCAGCTGAAGGTTCTCGCCGAGGGGGTGGAAACCCAGGCTCACTACGCCTATCTCAGCAAGAAAATGTGCGATATCTATCAGGGCTTCTATTTTGCCCGCCCCATGCCCATCGAGGACTTGATCACCTTCTTGCATGATCATCATGCCGCAAGCCAGCTGCAACAGACCGACAAGTCCGGCAATGAAAACACCCAGACCCTGCTGCTGCTCGACGATGAACCCAATATCCTGAGCTCGCTGAACCGCACGTTGCGACGTGAGGGCTACTGCATCCTCGCCACCACGAGCGCGCAACAGGCCTTCCAGCTGCTGGCCACCCAGGAGGTACACGTCATCATCAGCGATCAACGCATGCCAGAGATGAGCGGCACGGAATTCCTCAAGCGAGTCAAGCAGCTCCATCCCCAGGCCATCCAGATCGTGCTATCGGGTTATACCGACCTCAAGACGGTCACTGCCGCCGTCAACGAAGGCGCCATCTACAAGTTCCTGACCAAACCCTGGGACGACGGGGAGTTACGACTGGTCGTTCAGCAGGCGTTTCGCGAAGCGGCCATGCTCAAGGTTCGGATGCGAACCTTGAAACCTACAGAGCCCGATTGAACAGGGAGACACTCTGCGCCTTCTTCGGTATCAGGATCAGCCGTTGAACGGGTGTCGCCGGGCTCAATAGTCAGGTTGCTACAGTAAGAGAGACATGAACAGAGAGACGGCGATGCGACCATGGACGAAAGCCCTCCGTAGCGAAGCATACCGAGGAAAGGCGCTTAGCTTGACCCTCGGTCTGCTGCTTGTGGCAGTACTGGCTGCCGGCTTCAGCGTCGCCGTGGTCCAGATACAGTCGGCCATCGCCGCGTATATCGGTGGACAGAGCGCCTGGTCCAGGGCCCAGCTTGCCGCCATTCACCACCTGGATGCCTATGCGGAAACCGGCCAGGCCGATGCACTGGAGCGCGCCCGGGACTGGCTCGCCGTTCCGCTGGGTGATCTCGACGCTCGCCGTGCCATGGAAACCACGCCCGTGGATTCAGCTGCCGCACGAGACGGCTTGCTGCGGGGGTTGAACCACCCCGATGATATCGGCCACATGATCTGGCTGTTCCGGCTCTTTTCCGAAAGCCCGGTCTTTCAGGGAGCCGTGGAAACCTGGCGGGAGAGCGACGCCTACCTTCTCGAGCTCGTCACCCTTGCGGAGCAACTCGAGCGGGAGTGGCAGGCCGACGCCCCCTCCATGGCGGAAATCGCTCGACTGCGGGGCAGACTGGGGGAAGTCAATCGCAGCCTGGCCCCTCTTACCGAGGACTTCCGCCGCGCCATGACCGACGCCTCCCGTGCAATGAGGCGCATACTCTCCCTGTTCAGCGTCGCGTTTCTGCTGACGATGGGGCTGATCGCCGGTCTGCTGGGATGGCGCCTGAGCCTTGCCATCACGTCCGCCGAGCGCAAGTTCCGGGTCACCTTCGAGCAGGCCGCAGTGGGCATGACCCAGGTGGATGACAAGGGCTACCTGATCGATGTCAACCAGGCCCTATGCGGGATACTGCGCTATCCGAAAGCGGCGCTCCTGGGCATGCGTTACCGGGATCTGGTCTATCCCGAGGACTGGGATATCGGTCGTGAGCAAAGAGCCGAGATGCTCGCCGGCACCATCAACAGCTACACTCTGGAACAGCGCTTCCTCTGTCGTGAGGGAGATACGGTGTGGGTCAAGCTGACGGTCTCCCGCATGAGCGCCGATACCAGCCGTGCTCCCCTCTACGTGGTGATCATCGAGGACGTCTCCGAATCCCGTCGCCTCTCCGTCGAACTCAATTATCAGGCCACCCACGACGTTCTCACCGGCCTGCCAAACCGGCGCGCCTTCGAGCGCAGCCTCGCCGAAGCGCTGCGGCAGGCACGCACCGAGGACTCGACCCATGCGCTTTGCTTCATCGACCTCGACCAGTTCAAGATCGTCAACGATACCTCGGGGCATATAGCCGGAGATCAGCTGCTGCGGCAGACCGCCGACCTGCTCCTGAGCCGCCTGCGAGATGGCGACCTGCTGGCCCGGCTCGGCGGCGACGAATTTGCCGTCATTCTCGAGGACTGCGATATCGAGAAGGCCTGCCAGGTCACCGAGAAGCTCCGCGCCATCGTCGCCGAAACCCCCTTCTCCTGGGAAGGGGCCCTCTATACCCCGGGCTGCAGCATCGGGGTGGTGCCGATCACCTCAGCCAGCAGCGACACCGGCAGCCTGCTGCGTACGGCAGACATCGCCTGCTACCTGGCCAAGGAGCAGGGGCGCAACCGCGTTCACCTGCTGCAGGAGGATGATCGCCAACTGGCAGAGCAGCGTGGAGAGATGGCGTGGCTGGGTCGTATCCGCAGCGCCCTGGCCGAGCAACGCATCTTCCTGGACGCCCAGCGCCTGGTCTGCCTGGCTCACCCCGATAGCCTGCGCTATGAAGTATTGGTCAGGCTGATCGACGAAGACGGCAAGGTCATACCACCCGGGAATTTCCTGCCGGCAGCGGAGCGCTTCGGCGCAGCGCACCAGATCGATCGGTGGGTCATCGAGCACGTCTGCGAACAGCTGGCCGCCCACCCACAACACCTGGCCCGCCTTGAAGCCTGTCATATCAATCTTTCCGGGCGCTCTTTCGATCACGCGGATTTCCATGACTTCGTGGTGGAAACCCTGGATCACTATGCAGTACCGCCGGGGAAGCTCTGCTTCGAGATCACCGAGACGGCAGCGGTGAGGAACCTGCTCGATGTCACCTCCTTCATGGAGAAGCTGAGCAAGCGCGGATGCACCTTCGCACTGGATGATTTCGGGGCCGGTCTCTCCTCCTTCGGCTACCTGAGATGCCTGCCGGTAGACTGCCTCAAGATCGATGGGCTCTTCGTGCGCGACATCGCCAACAACGAAACCGACCTGGCCATGGTGCGTGCCATCAATGAAATCGGCCAGACCCTGAACAAGACCATCGTCGCTGAATTCGTCGAGACCGACGAAGCCCTGGAGCTGTTGCGCGAGATGGGGGTGCACTATGCGCAGGGCTATGGCGTGCACCGGCCCTGCCGTTTCAAGGCACTGCTTGCCGAAACGCCATGAGCGCCACCCTCGCGCTCATGGCCCGCAGCGGCCAGGCCCTTTCCAGCGCCCCAGCAAACACTCACTTACCCGGAAGGGGCCACCGTCAAGGCCCTGCTCTCGCGGCCTGGCCATGGCCCCGCTGTCAGGTCACCGCACTGCGCTGCTTGTACTGAGGCTTGTCCCACTCCCCCGTGGTCATGATGTCCGCCAGGGCCTGGACGGTATCCCAGATATCGACATGTCGCACATAGAGCGGCGCGAAGCCGAAACGCAGGATATCCGGCGCCCGGAAATCGCCGATGATATTGCGGGCGATCAGCGCCTGCATGATCGGATAGGCGTGCTCGTGGGTGAACGACACCTGGCTGCCCCGCCGCTCGGCATCGCGAGGAGAAGCCAGCGCAAAGCCCATGCCCTCGCAGTGGGTCTCGACCAGCTGGATGAACAGCTCTCCGAGGCGCCGTGACTTGTCTCGCACTTTCGTCATGTCGGCCGACGCCTGCAGTTCGACACCCACCTCCATCACCGCCGTGCCGAGAACGCCGGGCGTGCCGCACAGGCCCGCTTGATGGAATCGGCAGGCTGGTAGTCGTCACGC
>NZ_AZQX01000070.1:0-5432 GCF_000568385.1 Halomonas sp. BC04 | reverse complement strand
CGAGATCGCTGATGGCTGCCGCGATGGTCTGGGTAATGAACATTGACGAGAGGCGTAGGCGAACACCTCGGCGCAGGCGATGATCAGCATGATCATCACGCTTTCGCGCAGCGAATCGCGCATGATCAGCTTGATCGGCCCCACCTGCCACATGCGGTAGATGATCACGGCCAGGGCCACGCACAGGAAGGCCCCGACACCGGCGGCTTCCGAGGGAGTGGCGACCCCGCCATACAGCGCAAACAGGATACCCGCGACCACGGCCAGGAAGGGCAGCACACGGATCAGCGCCTTGAGGTTGGCGTCGACGTTCTCCTTGATGGTCTGCTTCAGCCGCGAGGCGGATTGCGCCATGGGGTTGTTGTATCCCCCGGCCAGACGACAGGCGATCATCGTCCAGATCATGAACAGGCCGGCCAGCATGAAGCCGGGCACCACGCCAGCCATGAACAGGCGGCCGATGGAGGTTTCGGTGGAGATGCCGTAGATGATCATGGTCACCGAGGGTGGAATGAGAATCCCCAGGGTGCCCCCGGCGGCGATGCAGCCCGCGGCGACGCCATCCGGATAGCCCCTGGTGCGCATCTCCGGGATGCCCATCTTGCCGATGGCCGCGCAGGTTGCCGGCGATGAGCCGGATAGCGCGGAGAAGATCGTGCAGGCGCCGATGTTGGAGACCGCCAGGCCGCCAGGCAGACGCCCCATCCACAGGTCCAGCGAGCGATAGAGGTCGCGCCCGGTGGGCGAGGAAGCTACGGCGGCACCCATCAGAATGAACATCGGAATGGCCACGAAGCCGAACTCGGCAATGCGGTCGAAGAAGGTCTCGCCGAAGTAGGTCAGTTCGGGGAGCCCGCGGTCATAGATCAGGGCCACCAGTGAAACACCCCCCAGGGCGAAGGCGATGGGGGTGCCGATCGCCATCAGCACGATCAGGGCAATGGCGACGATGATTCCCATGGTAATCGGTCCATGCTCAGTGCTCCCCGCGCAGAATTTCAGCGACGTATTGCAGTGACAGCAGCGTCGTTCCCACGGCCATCGGCACCAGCGCGGGCCATAGCGGGGGATTCCATACGGTGCCGGTGGTCCAGCCGCCTTCCCAGGCTTCCCAGACATAGATCCAGGAGCCGTAGGCCAGCGCCCCACAGAAGGCCAGCCCGATCAGCGAGGCCGTGAGTCGCATGACCTTCTGGGCCATGCCGCTCAGCGCATCCGGCAGGATGGTGATGGCGACATGGCCGCCGGTCATCAGCACATAGGGGCTGCCCAGCAGCATGGCGGCGGTGACGGAGAACACCGTGAATTCGGTCTGCCAACTGGTGCTCATGCCGAGGATGTAGCGAATGAAGACCATCTGGCAGATCACCAGCACACCGGCGATGAACAGCGCTGAGGCAAGATAGGCGGTGATTCGAGACAGGACGTCCATCGTGCGGATGAAGCCGCCGATGACGCCGGATCGGTGCGACAGGGGTCGAGAATTGGCCATTGCCATGATGTCCTCCCGAGTGAAGGAAGCGCTGAATAAATCGGCGAGCGGGATGAAGCACAAGGCGCACGGAGCACAGAAACCGGAGCCTATGGGGTATAGGTGAGGATTCGACGGTCCGACGCTTCGGCACCGCGCAACGCAGTGATTCGCACGCGCAGACATTTATGCAGTGTTTCCTGAAAGGGCGCCGGCCACCGTGGCGGCCGACCGGCGCGTGTCTCAAGTGGTCAGGATTCACTCCACGGCCAGGGCAGCATCGATGATCGCCTGACCGTTGGGCACATTCTCGGCAAAGTTCTTGTAGGAGGTCTCCCGGGCAATCTCGAGCCAGGCGTTGTAGTCCTCCTCGCTCATGCGCACCACCTCGATTCCATTCTCCTCGTAGACCTCGACCATCTGTTGGTCGATGGCGGCGGCTTCGGCGGAGAAGAACTCCTCCGCGGCCTTGCCGGCCTCCATCAGCGCGGCCTGCTGCTCCTCGTTGAGGCCCTGCCAGACCTGGTCGGAAATCAGCACCGGCTCATACATGAACCACAGGGCGAAATCACCCGGTTCGGTCAGGCACTCGACCTGCTCATAGAGACGGAAGGAGATGAACGACATCGAGGAGGTATTGGCGGCATCGAGCACGCCCGTCTGCATGGCGGTGTAGACCTCGGAGGAGGGCATCGAGGCGATCGATGCACCAGCGGCCTGCAACATCTGCTCGAAGGCCGGCCCGGCGGCGCGGATGTTCTGGCCGCGCACGGTATCCGGTGAGGTGATGCACTGCTCGCTGGAGGCGAAGCCACCCGACAGCCAGGTATCGGCCAGTACCCGCGCACCCCCTTCCTCGATGACCGCGTGGATCATCTCCATGTATTCGGAGTCGTTGAGGCGCTTGGCATGCTCATGGTTGCGTACCAGGCCGGGCATCAGGGTGGCGGAAAATTCCGGATGACGACCGCTGGCATAGTCCAGTGGTAGCAGGGTGAGATCCAGTCGACCGCGGACCAGGGCGCCCCACTGCTCGTTGGCCCTGAACAGTGACTGGCCCGGGTAGACTTGCATGGTGAGGCCCACATCTGCTTCGGCGACGTGGCGAGCCATCATCTGTACCATTTCGTCGCGAACGTCTCCCTGGCCGCCGGGGAACTGGTGGGAGGCACGAAGGACGGTGTCGGCCGAGGCGATGCTGCTTAAGGCAATGGCGAGTCCGAGCGCTGCGGTAGCGGCAGGCTTGAGTTGGCGTGTCATCTTGAAGCTCCAGAATTTGTTTTTGTGTATGGTTGTTTCTGCATCTAGTGTTTATCAGTCGAGCTGATATATACATCAATAGACCTCATGTATACTGATGTCAACGTTTGCTGGACGAAATCGTCAGCAGGTAAACCAGCAGGCAAAGTAGAATGAGTGGTGGGGTGGTCATGTCATGGAGGTGTGTCGTGGAGGTGATGGATGAGCAGCGTTAAACGATCGAGCGCACAGCGGCTCAGGGATGCTCTGGAGGATGACATCATCAACGGCCGGCTGACGCCTGGAGAGCGGCTCGATCCGGAGGCGCTGGGGCGGGAGTTCAGCGTTTCGCGCACGCCCGTGCGCGAAGCGATTCAGCAACTGGTGGCCAGTGGCCTGGTCACGGTGTCACCCAAGAAGGGCACCTTCGTTGCCCGGATCGGCATCGACCAGCTGATCGAGATGTTCGAAGTGATGGCGGAACTGGAGGGGATGTGCGGACGCCTGGCAGCACGGCGTATCAGCGAAGAGGAGCTAGCCGCACTGCACGATGCCTTCCGGCGCTGTGAAGCGGCAGCCAAGGCGGGGGATACTGATGAGTATTACTACGAAAACGAGACCTTCCACGACTGCATCTACACGGCCAGCCACAATGGCTTTCTGGCGCAGGAGGCGCGGCAGCTGAAGCAGCGGCTCAAGCCCTATCGCCGCCTGCAACTTCAGGTGCGCCTGCGCATGGGCGGCTCGCTTGCCGAGCATCGCAAGATCGTCGCCGCGATCGAGCAGGGCGAGGCGGAGCTTGCGGAGCAGACGCTGCGCGAACATGTGTTGATTCAGGGCGAGCGGTTCAGCGATTTCATCGCCAGCGTCAAGAAGCTGGATGCCTCCGCGACGGCAAGCTGACGATGCCCGTCACCGCACATAATGATCCTGCAAGGGCCTGATATGAGCGACTATCTGCTGGAGAAGGCCACGCTGAGCAGCGGGGCCATCTACCGTCTCTTCTCGGGCAGCATTTGCCCTCGCCCCATCGCCTGGGTGTCGACGCTCGATCGTGACGGCAACGCCAACCTGGCACCGTTCTCGTTCTTCAATGTGGTGAGCGTGGCGCCACCGGTGCTGGGTTTTTCGCCGCTGCTCAATGGCGAAGGACAGCCCAAGGACACCATCCGCAACCTGGAGCAGGTGGGGGAGTGCGTGATCCATATCAGCGGCGAAGGCTGGTGGAGGAGATGAACGCCACCAGCGCTGGCTTGCCACACCACGAGGATGAATTCGCGCTGGCGGGGCTGGAGAAGCTGCCGATGTCGGGGATATCGGTACCGCGGGTGGCAGTCGCACCGGTGGCCTTCGGCTGCAAGCTGCGTGAGATCATTCGCTTCGGCGACCAGCCCCTGGCCGGCAATCTGGTGCTGGCTGAGGTGGTGACGATCCATGTGGACGACGCGGTGTGGAATGGCCGCCACGTATCCATCGATGCGTTACGACCCATCGGCCGCATGGCCGGCAACGACTACACCCGAACCAGCGATCTCTTCGTGGTCGAGCGGCCGGCGTCGGGCGGCACGCCGCGCTAGGCCGCCGTGCTGGGCATCACGATGCGGCTGGCGACGGCATTCCTCATCGCTTTCTTTGTAACGCCGCTGGTGGTCTGACGCCTATGACAAGGCCAGCGATTGGCGCGTTCCCGAGCGGCTCAGCAACTGGTCGGCCAGGTCGTGAAAATCGTTGGCCACGTAGTCGAAGCTCGGGTCTACGGTCAGGTCGGGGGGGGCGTGGGGCCCGAACTCCAGCGGCCGCATCACGAAGGCGGTACGCAGCCCCTCGCTGTGTGCAGCCTTGAGGTCGTCCTGGTGGGCGGCCACCATCATGATCTGCTGGGGGCTGAGATCCAGCAGCCGGGCTGCCATGCGGTAGACTTCGGGGTCGCGCTTGTAGTGTCGGGCCAGCTCGGCCGAGAGGACGCAGTCCCACGGCAGGCCGGCCTGCTTGGCCATATTGACCAGCAGCGACATGTTGCCGTTGGAGAGCGGGGTCAGGATGAATCGCTCGCGCAGACGGTGCATGCCACCCACGGCATCCGGCCAGGGCTTGAGTCGGTGCCAGGCGCGATTGAAATTGGCCTTGTCGGCTTCCGACAATCCGGTGATACCGAAATCGTCGAGCAGACGATCGAGCGTCATGCGGTGCAGCTGGTCCAGCGAGGTCCAGGAGAGGCGTCCCTGGCGAACCCGGTTCATCGAGGGGGCATAGCCGGCACACCAGGCATCGGCAAAGGCGGCCCAGTCGACATCCAGGCCACGGGCTCGTCCCAGGGACTCCCCTTCACGGATCACGCTGCTGCGCCAGTCGACCACGGTGCCGAAGACATCGAAGGCCAGGCAGCGGATATCGGCGAGTTGTGGTGGGGTCAGGCTCATGCCATCACTTCCTTGTCAGACGCTAGTCCACACTGTAATTGTATGCAATTTGGCGCGATTTCCGCCAAATGTAGCCTACAGTGCTTCTCATGCAAATAGTTGTGCACGATTTGCATTGCGACCTTGGTCGACACCCGGCAGGAAGCCGGGTCGCAAGGCGCCCCGGGCCGGACTCTCACTGCAAGGAGCCAATCAATGACTGCTGCCGACCGCGTCTATCAGATCATCCGGAAACGGATCCTCGACGGGCAATACCCTGCTGGTAGTTATGTGCGTGAAGCGGCCATCGGCCAGGAGCTGGA
>NZ_AZQX01000069.1:0-17114 GCF_000568385.1 Halomonas sp. BC04 | reverse complement strand
GACAATGAACTTCCTCAATCCTGTCACTACCCAGACATGGACCAACGGCCGCCACATGGTGCGCTGCGTCAAGGTGATTCAGGAGACCTGGGATGTGCGCACCTTCTGCTTCATGGCAGAGCAGCCGGTGCTGTTCTTCTTCAAGCCTGGGCAGTTCGTGACTCTGGAGCTGGAGATCGATGGAGAGCCGATCATGCGCTCCTACACCATCTCCAGTTCGCCATCGGTACCCTACAGCTTTTCGATCACGGTGAAGCGGATTCCCGGCGGCAAGGTTTCCAACTGGCTACACGATAATCTCAAGATCAACGACGAGCTTGCCGTGCACGGGCCGGTGGGGAATTTCAATGTCATCGATCATCCGGCAGAGAAGGTGCTGATGCTGTCCGGGGGTGTCGGCATCACGCCACTGATGTCCATGGCCCGCTGGTTCTTCGATACCAACGCCATGGTCGATGTGGAGTTCGTGCACAGTGCCCGAACGCCCCGGGACATCATCTTCCACCGTGAGCTGGAGCACATCTTCTCGCGCATTCCCGAGTTCAA
Source organism: Halomonas sp. BC04 (assembly GCF_000568385.1). Taxonomy (NCBI): domain Bacteria; kingdom Pseudomonadati; phylum Pseudomonadota; class Gammaproteobacteria; order Oceanospirillales; family Halomonadaceae; genus Halomonas; species Halomonas sp. BC04. Next base: position 16,568 of record NZ_AZQX01000069.1, on the reverse strand, counting down.
GCTGCATATCGTCTGCGAGAGGAGTGACGAACTGGGCGATGCTTGGTCCGGCTTCCGTGGCTACCTCAGCCAAGCGATGCTGGAGCTGATAGCTCCCGACTTCATGGATCGCGAGATATTCTGCTGCGGTCCCACGTCTTACATGAACGCCGTCAAGCACCTGTTACTCAAGAACGGCTTCGACATGACTCGCTATCACGAGGAGTCCTTCGGGGCCACGCCGGTCGATGTACAGGAAGAGGTGCTCGAGCATGTCGAGCAGGCCGAGGCGCAGGCCGAGGAGTTCGATGTCGCCGACATGCTTAGTGTGGAGTTCAGCGCTTCCGGCAAGAGCGTGCGTATCCAGCCTGGCGAGACGGTGCATTCCGCTGCCGCCAAGCTCGGGCTGCACATCCCCAAGGCCTGCGGCATGGGCATCTGTGGCACCTGTCGAGTGCCGCTGGCTTCCGGCGAGGTGGACATGGAGCACAACGGTGGCATCACCGACGAGGATGTCGCCGAAGGCTACATTCTTTCATGCTGCAGCACGCCCAAGGGTAATGTGGTCGTCGATTTCTAGCCGGCCAGTCATTTCCCGGAGCGTTACCATGGAACAGAGAAGCGCCCCGCATGCGGGGCGCTTCGCGTTGAGGCTATCTGTTTCAGGGAGGCCCTGGGTCTCCCAGTGTCGACAGGTCAGCCGGGGTTTGGCACGAGAACTGGCCTCCCACGGGGCTCGCTCATCAGTCCCTTGACGATGGAGTAGCAGCCCACCAGCAGCACCAGGGTGAAGGGCAGGCCGGTGGAGACCGCCATGGCCTGCAGTGCCGCGAGACCACCGCCGAGCAGCAGGGCAATGGCGATCAAGCCTCAACCGTGGCCCAGAAGACGCGCTGGGGCTTGGGGGCGTCGACTTTTCCGCCGGCGGTGATGGTGTCGATGACCAGGGAGCCGGAGTCCGACGAGGTGATGAAGAACACCACCACCAGCACGATGCCGATGAAGGAGGTGATGGCTGCCAGGGGCAGCTCGGCCAGCATCACGAACAGTTGCAGCTCGAGTGCCGCGTTCTGGACGCCTTCGAATCCCGATGCCAGCTGGTGGATGCCGGTACCACCGAAGGCGGACATCCACAGTACCGAGACCAATGACGGCACCAGCAGCACGGCGATGAGGAACTCGCGTACCGTGCGGCCGCGGCTGATCCGGGCGATGAACATGCCGACGAACGGTGACCAGGAGATCCACCAGGCCCAGTAGAAGGCGGTCCAGCCCTGGCTGAAGTTGGCATCCTCACGACCGAACGGGTTGGAGAGAGCCGGCAGGTAGGTGGCATAGGCGAGCAGGCTGTCGAAGAATCCCGTCAGGATGACCAGCGTGGGGCCGACAACGATGACGAAGGTGAGCAGCAGGAAGGCGAGCACCATGTTGAGCTGGGACAGTCGTTTCACCCCCTTGTCCACGCCGGCAATGATGGAGAGGATGGCGATAAACGTGATACCGACGATCAGCAGCATCATCGTCAAGTTACCGTCCGGGATGCCGAACAGGTGACTGAGTCCGGCGGCGGCCTGTGACGCGCCGAGGCCCAGTGAGGTTGCCAGGCCGAAAAGGGTGGCAAATACCGCCAGGATATCGATGACATGCCCCGGCCAGCCCCAGATGCGCTCACCCAGTATCGGGTAGAAGATCGAGCGCATGGTCAACGGCAACCCCTTGTTGTAGGCAAAGATGGCCAGTGCCAATGCCACGATGGCATAGATCGCCCAGGGGTGGAGGCCCCAGTGAAAGATGGTGGCCGCCATGCTCAGGCGAGCCGACTCCTGTGCGTTGCCGGCAGCCGCTCCCAGTGGCGCCCAGTCGGTGCGAACGCCATTCTCCATGGCGGTACCACCCATGGCGCTGGAAAAGTGCGACATGGGTTCCGAGACGCCATAGAACATCAGGCCGATGCCCATGCCCGCGGCGAACAGCATGGAGAACCAGGAGAGATAGGAAAAGTCGGGCCTGGCATCGAGGCCGCCGATTCGCACCTTGCCCAGCGGCGAGACCACCAGTGCCAGGCACAGCACCACGAAGACATTGGCCGAGAACAGGAAGAACCAGGACAGGTGACCGGTCAGCCAGTTGCGCAGTCCCGTGAACAGGGGCTCCACTTCGCTCTGCAGGGCGAGGGTGAGGAGTACGAACAACAGGGTAACCAGCGCAGAAATGCCGAACACCTTGCCGTGGATATCGAGGTCGATCTTGAAGTGACCGGTGAGATTGTCCTGACCGATCACGTAATCAGTTTCGATCAGGTCGCTTGGGCCTTCAGGGGGCGGCACTCCCTCGGCGCCGGCTCTCGGCTTGCCGGGCAGGGAGCCGTCTGTCGGTGTGTTCATCAAGGTTTTCTCCCGCTTGTTATTGTTCTCGCCTGGCGAGCGTAGCCAGCGTGGTGTCGCCAACAGGGCGCACGCAAGGCGAGGGTCTGGTGGGTGTGGGTGGCAGGGGGCGTAGTGGTGAAGCCCTCCAGGCCGTGACGTCGTGACAGGTCGATACGGTGCTGTCCGGGCGTCACGCTGCAATGTACTCCGGTGGGGGGCGCGCGCATGCCTGACGGCGACGCCTGCAAGGTGCCCATGCGACTTGCCTCTTTCTCCCTACACCGCCCTACAACTGCTGCCGCCAAAGCCGTAGAATGCGTGCCATTCCATTCACGCACCGTCAGCCGGTGCCATGACGGCGAATTCGAATCTGATGTCAGAAGCCACTCTGGCCCGGGAAGTCGGGCTGCGCAGGACCTTTGCAATCATCTCGCACCCCGATGCGGGCAAGACCACCATCACCGAGAAGATGCTGCTGTTCGGCAACGCCATCCAGCTCGCCGGCTCGGTGAAGAGCAAGCGTAACGATCGCCACGCCACTTCCGACTGGATGAAGATGGAGCAGGAGCGTGGCATCTCGGTGACCACGTCGGTGATGCAGTTCCCCTACGGTGGGCGCATCGTCAACCTGCTCGATACGCCTGGCCACGAGGATTTCTCCGAGGATACCTACCGTACCCTGACGGCGGTGGACTCGGCGCTGATGGTGATCGATGGAGCCAAGGGCGTCGAGGCGCGGACCATCAAGCTGATGGAGGTGTGTCGCCTGCGGACCACGCCGATCCTCACCTTCGTCAACAAGATGGACCGGGAGACCCGTGATCCGGTCGAGGTGATGGACGAGGTCGAGGAGGTGCTCGATATCCAGTGTGCGCCCATGACCTGGCCCATCGGCATGGGACGCAACTTCAAGGGCGTCTACCACCTCTACAACGATGTGATCCATCTCTATACCCAGGGGCAGGGTAGCCGGATCCCCGAGGACAGGCGCATCGAAGGGCTGGACAATCCTGAGGTGGAGGCGGTGCTCGGTGAGGACCTGGCCGAGGAACTGCGCATGGAGGTGGAGCTGGTGCGCGGGGCGTCCCACGAGTTCGACCATGCCGCCTACCTGCGGGGTGAGCTGACCCCGGTCTATTTCGGCACCGCCATGGGCAACTTCGGCGTGCGCGAGATGATGGATGGCTTTGTCGAGTATGCGCCGCCGCCCCAGCCACGGGAGACCGATACCCGTAGCGTGGAGGCGGCCGACCCGAGATTCACCGGCTTCGTGTTCAAGATCCAGGCCAACATGGATCCCAATCACCGTGACCGCATCGCCTTTCTGCGGGTCTGCTCGGGCAAGTACGAGAAGAACATGAAGATGCGTCACGTGCGCATCAAGAAGGACGTGAAGATCGCCGATGCGCTGACCTTCATGGCCTCGGATCGCACTCAGGTGGAGGAGGCCTGGCCCGGCGACATCATCGGGCTTCACAACCACGGCACCATCCAGATCGGCGATACCTTCACCGTGGGCGAGGACATGCGCTTCACCGGCATTCCCCACTTCGCACCCGAGCTGTTCAAGCGGGTCCAGCTGAAGGATCCGCTCAAGCTGAAAGCCTTGCAGAAGGGCTTGCAGCAGCTCTCCGAGGAGGGAGCCACCCAGCTGTTCCAGCCGCTGGACAACAACGATCTGATCCTCGGTGCCGTGGGTACCCTGCAGTTCGACGTGGTGGCCCATCGTCTCAAGGAGGAGTACAAGGTCGACTGCATCTATCAGCCGGTGAATGTGCAGACCGCCCGCTGGGTCTACTGCGACGATGCCAAGATGCTCGACGAGTTCAAGCGCAAGGCGAGTGCCAACCTGGCGATAGATGGTGGCGGCTACCTGACCTACATTGCCCCTACGCGGGTCAACCTGCAGATGACCCAGGAGCGCTGGCCCGATATTCGTTTTGCGGCCACCAGAGAACACTAGGTTAGCCGAGGAGGCGAGAATTGCTCATCGACGCCCATTGTCATCTCGATTTTCCCGAATTCGACGACGATCGTGACGCCATGTTCGAGCGGGCCAGGGCGGCCGGGTGGAGCACTTCATGGTGCCTGGCACCACCCGGGAGCGCTGGCCTGGTGTTCTGGCACTGGGCGAGAACAGAGACGACGTCAGTATCAGCCTGGGCCTGCATCCCTATTTCATGGACGAGCACCGGGAGGGGGATGCCGAGGCGCTGGCCAATGCACTCGATTCGCACCCAGAGGTGAGGGCGCTGGGCGAGTGCGGCATCGATGCCCGTTTCGAGGAGAGCCTGGACGCCCAGTGGACGCTGTTCAATGCCCAGCTTCGCCTGGCCAAGTCTCGCCAGCTGCCGGTGGTGATCCACTGCGTGCAAGCCAATGACAAGGTTTCCCAGCGTCTTCGTCAGCTCGATCTGCCGGCGGGCGGTTGATTCATGCCTTTGCCGGTTCACCGGATCAGGCCTGGAAATTCCTCGACCTCGGCTTCGTGGTCGGTCTGGGTGGCGCCGTCACCTATGAGCGTGCCCAGCGGCTGTGGCGGGCGGTGAAGAGCCTGCCCCGGGACGGCTTCGTGCTGGAGACGGACAGCCCCGACATGCCGCTGTGTGGCCACCAGGGGGAGCGCAACGAGCCCGCCCGGATTGCCCAGGTCTGTGAGATGGTGGCTGAGCTGCGCGGCGAGTCATACGACGCGGTAGCCGCACAGAGCACGGCCACCGCGAAGCGTGTCTTCGGTCTCCCGGCGTGACGTCCTGGCTGGTGTTTTTCTCTAGGCCAGGGTTTCCGGATCCAGCCGCTCGATCGCATAGGGCAGCTTCAGTAACTTGACCGGCTGCCCGTTAACGCTCAGCGGTCCGATCTCCTCCCTGGTACTGGTTACCGCGAGGATCTCGGGCTGACCGTAGGCGTCCATTTCGGCGGCCAGCACCTCGCCCTGGGACTTGCCGTTGGCATCGAGCAGGGGAGTGCCGAGCTCCGGGAGGCTGGCTCCCTCCAGTTGAGCCCTTGCCAGCCGCTTCTTCACCTGGCCGCGGAAGTGGGCTCGTGCCACCACCTCCTGTCCGGTATAGCACCCCTTTTTGAAGCTGATCCCGCCCAGGGCCTCCCAGTTGATCATCTGGGGTAGCAGTGCGTCCTCATGGTGCGGGGTGAGCCAGGCGAGCCCGGCCTGGATGTCGTGGAGACACCAGACGGCATTGTCGACCAGGGGGGCTTGCGGGGTCAGGCGAGGGACAATCTCCAGCGCCGCATCGACGGATAGGCAAGCCAGCAGCCGTGGCTGGGGCCCGGGATGAGTGAGTAACTGGACGCTCTGGTCGCCGGCCTGGCGCCAGACGGCTGGCGGCACCAGGTCGAAACGCACCTCCGCCAGGGCCTTGGCCTCCTTGCCGATCAGGCCGATCAGGGCAAGGTCGTCGCGTACCCTGAGCTCCGACTTGTAGAAGGGGGCGAATTTCTTGAGGTGGTTTCGCAGCGTTTCGATCAAGCCGCGATGCAGTATGAGGCGATAGTGGTCGGGGGCGATTTGCAGCAGCTGGGCATTGGCCAGCATGCGTCCCTTGGCGGTGCAGAAGCAGGTCAAGGGAGCGAAGTCTCCGTTGGCAAGGTCTACCTGGGCGCTGGTCTGGCCCTGGAGGAACTTGCCGGCGCCCGAGCCGATGACATCGAGCACGCCCAGATGGACGAGGGGGGTGACAACGGTAGCATCCAATGCCTGTCGGGCCGGGTCTGGGGTGTCGAATTCGACCCGGTCCTCACTCTTGCGCCGCCCCTCCAGGGCGGTAATCCAATCGCTCATTGCCGGTGGCTCCAGGTGCATCAGGTCGGGAAGAGATGGGTTGTCATGCATAGGGTATGTGGGCAATGGCAGGAAATTGCAACCGGCTGTGGAGCGGTGGGTTGCATGGTAAACTCGTTATTTCGTTATATCCGCCATCCCACCGTTGGGTCAGGAGGTAGCTATGGCACATCAGTCGCTGAGCTTTCGCGGCGTGGAGAACACCGATCAGGTCAATCGAATTACCACGGCGCTGATGATGCTGGATGGCGTCGAGTCGGCCGAGGTCGGCCGCCATGGGGCCGATGTGCAGGGCCGGGTCTCCCACGAGGCGCTGGTCAAGGCCGTCCAGTCGCTCAAGCTACCCATCGAAGTCCAGTAATCCAGCCGAGGTCGTTTCATGAAGAAAACCATTGAAATCGTCAGTGAACGCAACAGCCTCCTGCGCCAGCGGGTCGAGCTGGATGGCTTCGAGGACATCTTCGTCGATGTCCCCAAGGCCTATGGTGGGGAGGGCGGTGCGCCGGATCCCCACGACTATTTTGACCTGTCGCTAGGCGCCTGCAAGGCGATCACCGCCCAGATGTACGCCAAGCGCAAGAAGTGGCCGCTGGAGGGTGTCAGCGTCACGGTCAATCGGGACGATAGCGAGGAACCGAAGGGGACCTATCGACTCGAAGTGGTGATGACATTCCATGGCATCGACGATCCGGAACAGCGCGCACGGTTGGAAGAGATCAGCCACAAGTGCCCGATCCATCGCCTGATAACCAGCTCGACGGTGGAAGTCACGACGCGTACTGCCGATACCGCCGGGGCGTGAGCCTGCGGTAGATCGTCATCGTCCTACCCAGGCGCCGTTTCGGCGCCTGATGCATTCCGGAGCCGGCATGAGCAAGCCCTTTCGCCTTCAGTCGAATTTCCAGCCGGCCGGCGACCAGCCGGCGGCCATCGAGAGCCTGATCAGCGGGCTGGAGTCGGGCCTGACTCACCAGACGCTGCTGGGGGTGACTGGATCGGGGAAGACCTTCACCATGGCCAACGTGGTGGAGCGGCTGCAGCGCCCGACCATCGTCATGGCCCCCAACAAGACCCTGGCGGCCCAACTCTATGGCGAGTTCAAGTCGTTCTTTCCCGACAATGCCATCGAGTACTTCGTCTCCTATTACGACTACTACCAGCCCGAGGCCTACGTTCCGTCGTCGGACACCTTCATCGAGAAGGACGCCTCGATCAACGAGCATATCGAGCAGATGCGGCTGTCGGCGACCAAGGCACTGCTCGAGCGTCGCGATGCCCTGATCGTGGTCTCGGTCTCGGCCATATACGGCCTGGGCGACCCGGAACAGTACCTGAAGATGCGTTTGCATTTCACTCGGGGCGAGCTGATCCACCAGCGCGATTTCCTGCGCCGACTGGCCGAGTTGCAGTACACCCGCAACGACATGGATTTCCGCCGGGGTACCTATCGCGTGCGTGGCGATGTGATCGATATCTACCCGGCCGACTCCGACGAGGAGGCGGTGCGCGTGGAGCTGTTCGACGACGAGATCGACACCATCAGCCTGTTCGACCCGCTGACCGGCGAGGTGCGCGGTAAGGTCCCACGCATGACCATCTATCCCAAGAGCCACTACGTGACGCCGCGAGAGACCATCGTGGCAGCGGCGGATCGCATCAAGAGCGAACTGGTCGAGCGGCTGGAGTGGCTGCGCAAGCATGACAAGCTGGTGGAGGCGCAGCGGCTGGAGCAGCGCACCCTCTACGACCTCGAGATGATGAACGAGCTCGGCTACTGCAATGGCATCGAGAACTACTCGCGGTACCTGTCGGGACGTGCGCCGGGCGAGCCGCCGCCCACTTTCTTCGACTACCTGCCTGCGGACGCACTGCTCTTCATCGACGAGTCCCACGTCAGCGTTCCCCAGGTGGGCGGCATGTACAAGGGCGACCGTTCCCGCAAGGAGACGCTGGTGGAGTATGGCTTCCGCCTGCCGTCGGCGCTGGACAACCGCCCCATGAAATTCGAGGAGTGGGAGCGTATCTCGCCACAGACCATCTTCGTCTCGGCCACTCCGGGGCCCTACGAAGCGGCGCATGCCGGACAGCTCGTGGAGCAGGTAGTGCGACCCACCGGACTGCTCGACCCGGAGCTCGAGGTTCGCCCGGCGACGACCCAGGTGGATGACCTGCTCTCCGAGATAGGGTTGCGCACCGATGTTGGTGAACGGGTGCTGGTGACTACGCTGACCAAGCGCATGGCGGAAGACCTCACGGAGTATCTTGACGAACACGGCGTGCGCGTGCGCTACCTGCACTCCGATATCGACACCGTGGAGCGGGTCGAGATCATCCGCGACCTGCGGCTGGGCAAGTTCGATGTGCTGGTCGGCATCAACCTGCTGCGCGAGGGGCTGGATATTCCGGAAGTCTCGCTGGTGGCGATACTCGACGCCGACAAGGAAGGATTCCTGCGCAACGAACGTTCGCTGATCCAGACGATCGGCCGAGCGGCGCGAAATGCTCATGGTAAGGCCATTCTTTATGGCGACCGGGTCACTGACTCGATGCGCCGAGCCATTGAGGAAACCGAGCGACGCAGGTCCAAGCAGATGGAACACAACGCGGCCCACGGCATCACCCCCACCACGATAACGCGCTCGGTGGCCGACATCATGGAAACCTCACAGACTCCGGGCAAGAAGGGCGGTCGCAGGCGCGGCGAACGCCAGGTGGCCGAAGGGGCGGCGATCTACGACCTTAACGATTTGTCGCCAAAAGACGTGATCAAGGAGATCTCCCGTACGGAGGATGCCATGTTCGAGGCGGCCCAGAACCTGGAGTTCGAGGAGGCGGCGCGCATGCGTGATCGGCTGCATGAGCTAAAGGAACGGCAGTTGGCGCTGGGTTAACGTTGTTCGCTCAAGGCTGTCTTGGCGACAGGCAACCCTCTCCGCGACTTGCCCCCGATGCCTCTCGCTACCGTGTGCAAGGTGAGTTATCACTGGAGGGTTGCAATGCCAGAAGGACCGGAGATTCGTCGCGCCGCGGATCGCCTGCACGAGCAGCTTGCCGGTAGGCAGCTGGAATCGGCCTGGTTCGCTTTTCCCGAATTGGCCAGCGAAGTCGATTCACTGGTTGGCCGTCGGGTCACGGCGGTCGACAGCTGGGGCAAGGCGCTGCTGATCCGTTTCGAGCATGGTCTTGTTCTTTACTCCCATAATCAACTCTACGGGGTATGGAAGCTCCATGACGAAGAGCGGGAGCCGGACACCAAGCGCTCGTTGCGCGTGCGGTTGACGGCAGAAGGGCGCTCGGCCAGCCTCTATAGCGCATCGGATGTGTCGCTGTGGGAGGCGGGGCGGCTGGGTGACCACCCCTTTCTTTCGCGACTGGGGCCGGACCTGCTCACCCATGGTGTGTCCCGGGGCCAGGTAGTCACTCGCCTACTGGATTCGGCCTTTCACCGGCGAGGCTTGGGCGGGCTGCTGCTGGACCAGGCGTTTCTTGCCGGTATCGGCAACTACCTTCGTTCGGAAATCCTGTTCTTCGCCGGGCTTTCCTATACGGCTCGCCCCAGGGAACTGACGGACGAAGCGATGGAGAGGCTGGCGCAAGCCATACTCAGGGTCACGCACCAGGCCTATGTTCAGGCTGGTGTGACCAATCGCGGCGAATGGGCAACCTTGGCCCGGCGACGAGGCGAGAGCCCGCGGTTGAGCCGCTTTGCCGTCTTCGAGCGCAGCGGGCTGCCTTGTCATGCCTGTGGTTCGATCATTGAAAGAGTGACGGTGGCTTCCCGGCGGCTCTATCGCTGCCCTGCTTGTCAGTCGCACTGAGTTTATACCGTTATCTATGCAGGGGCCAAGCGTTCTTTCCAGCATTCCTTGAGTGCGGGCGGGGAGAGCACCTCGGATATAGCCTGAATGGATTCCCTAGTGCTTGCGCTTGAACAGCGAACGCCCCATCTGCTTCGCGGACAGTTTCGCGCTATGGACACCAGAAGAGTCACCCTTGACGATGGAGGCCAGGTAGCTCTTTGCCTGATCGAATTCGATATGCGGTGGCAGTGGGGCGATGTCCGGGTCGGTGTAGGCATTGATCACCACCGGGCGGTCCGCCGCCATCGCCTCGTCCCAGATACGATCGACATCGTCCTCATGCTCCATGCGCAGGCCCTTGAACCCAAGCAGTTCCGCATACTGGTCGTAGTGGAACTCCGGCAGGTCCTGTGAGGTGTCGAACTTGGGGTCGCCCTCCATGACGCGCTGCTCCCAGGTGACCTGGCTGAGGTCATGGTTGTTGAGGACCAGGATGATGCAGCGGGGGTCTTTCCATTCGCGCCAGTATTTGGCCAGGGTGATCAGGGCGTTGTTGCCCAGCATCTGCATGGCACCGTCGCCGACCAGGGCGACGGCGGGGCGCTCGGGATGAGCGAACTTGGCGGCGAGAAGATAGGGCACGGCGTTGCCCATGGAGGCCAGTCCACCCGAGACGGAGCCGAGCATGCCGTGGCGGATCTTCAGGTGGCGCGCGTACCAGTTGGTTGCCGAACCCACGTCGCAGGCAAGCATGACGTCGCCAGGCAGCCGTGGCGACAGGCTCTGGAATACACGCTGCGGGTTGATCGGCGAAGCATCAGTGGCGGCACGAGCCTCAGTCACCTCCCACCACTCATCGACCCACCCCTGCACCTGCTTGCGCCATTTGCGGTTGCGTTTGGGCTTCAGCCGCTCGGCCAGGGCTGAGAGCGTGGGGGCCGCATCCCCATGCAGGTTGACCTCGGTTGGATAGCGAACCCCCAGGGCTTCGGGTACGACGTCGACCTGGATGGCGCGCGCTGCCCCGGTTCGGGCAGGAATTCCACGTAGGGGAAGCGCGTTCCCACGAGCAGCAGGGTGTCACACGCCTTCATCATCTTGTCGCTGGCCTCAGTGCCCAGCAGGCCGATGGACCCGGTCACCCGCGGCAGGTCATCGGCTATCATGGTCTTGGCGAGAATCGCCTTGGCAATGCCTGCCCCGGTCAGTTCGGCAACCTGGAGCAGTTCGTCGACCGCATGCTTGACCCCCGCGCCAGCCAGGATGGCGACTCGCTTGCCCTGGTTGATGATCTCGGCCGCTGCGTCAAGGTCGGCCGCTTCCGGTACCACGCAGGGGAAACGGTAACCGACGCCGGAGAATACCGCGCCGTGCTCCATGGGGGGATCCTCCATGGGTAGATCCTGCACGTCGTTGGGCAGGATCACACAGGTCACGGTACGACGGGAGATCGCGATTCGCAGGGCCTGGTCGATGACATGGCGAGCCTGGGAAGGGGCCGTGACCATCTGCACGTACTCACTGGCCACATCCTTGAACAGGGAGATGAGATCGAGTTCCTGCTGGTAATCGGTGCCCAGGCTGATGCGGGCCTGCTGTCCGACAATGGCCACGGCTGGCATGTGGTCCTTTCTCGCGTCGTACAGGCCATTGAGCAGGTGGGTGGCGCCGGGCCCGGATGTGGCAACACAGACGCCGACCTGGTCGCTGAACTTGGCGTGGCCGCAGGCCATGAAGGCGGCGACCTCTTCATGGCGGGGCTGGATCAGGCGAGGGGAGCCCTTGGCGCGTCGCAGTGCGGACATGACGCCATTGATACCATCGCCGGAATAGCCGTATAGACGTTCTACTCCCCATTGCTGAAGGCGGGACACGATGAAATCGCAGACAGTGACGGGCATGATCACCTCCTTGATCCGGACGCACCCCTTCCTGGGTGCGATGCATAGATACTACGCAAGCCTAGAAGCGAGAGTCAGGGCAGGCAAGGCGAGGTGGAGGTTGCAATGGACATCTTTATACCGTTATCTATTTCGCAGAACAACGTTATACCTTGGCGGCACATACCCTGTCAGCAAGAAGGGTATAGGGTATAATCCGTCACCGCTTGAGACTGCCGTGGCTTCAGTTTTGTCCATGCCATGGCAGGCATCCCGATAATGCCCAGGAGCCCCTTGCTCATGACTGTGATCCGCCAGGATGACCTGATCCAGAGCGTCGCCGATGCCCTGCAATACATCTCCTATTACCATCCCAAGGACTTCATCGACGCCATGGCCGCTGCCTATGAGCGTGAGGAGAATCCTGCCGCCAAGGATGCCATCGCGCAGATACTGATCAACTCGCGGATGTGTGCCACCGGCCATCGCCCCATCTGCCAGGATACCGGGATAGTGACGGTCTTCGTACATGTCGGCATGAACGTCCGCTGGGAGGCCGACATGAGCCTCGATGACATGATCAACGAAGGGGTGCGTAGAGCCTACCAACTGCCCGATAACGTGCTTCGCGCCTCGGTGCTGGCCGATCCGGACGGCGCACGCAAGAATACCGGCGACAATACGCCGGCCATCATCCATCACAAGATCGTGCCTGGCGACAGCGTCGATGTGCATGTGGCGGCAAAAGGGGGGGGCAGCGAGGCCAAGTCCAAGTTCGCCATGCTCAACCCGTCCGACAGCGTGGTCGATTGGGTCATGGAGCAGCTGCCCAAGATGGGTGCCGGCTGGTGCCCGCCCGGCATGCTGGGCATCGGCATCGGCGGTACCGCCGAGAAGGCCATGGAGATCGCCAAGGAGGCACTGCTCGACCCCATCGATATCCAGGAGCTGCAGGCTCGCGGGCCGTCCAATCGGGCCGAGGAGCTACGTCTCGAACTGTTCGACAAGGTCAACAAGAGCGGTATCGGTGCCCAGGGGCTCGGGGGACTCACCACCGTGCTCGATATCAAGGTGAAGGATTTCCCGACCCATGCGGCCAACAAGCCGGTGGCGATCATTCCCAACTGCGCGGCGACCCGACATGCGCATTTCACCCTCGACGGCTCTGGACCGGCGGCACTGCCGGTGCCGAAACTCGAGGACTGGCCGGAAATCACTCGTGAAGCCGGCGACAACGTCAAGCGCGTCAACCTCGATACCGTGACCCCGGAAGAGGTGCTCACCTGGCAACCCGGCGACACCCTGTTGCTCAACGGCAAGCTGCTCACCGGCCGCGATGCCGCCCATAAGCGCATGGTCGAAATGCTGGCCAAGGGAGAAAGCCTGCCCGTCGACCTGAAGGGCCGCTTTATCTATTACGTGGGCCCGGTGGATCCGGTCCGTGACGAAGTCGTCGGACCGGCGGGGCCGACCACTGCGACACGCATGGACAAGTTCACCCGCACCATGCTGGAAGAGACCGGCCTGCTGGGCATGGTCGGCAAGGCTGAGCGCGGCCCGGCGGCCATCGACGCCATCCGCGACAACAAGGCCGTCTACCTGATGGCCGTAGGTGGCTCCGCCTACCTGGTGGCGCAGGCCATCAAGAAATCCCGTGTCGTGGGCTTCCAGGACCTGGGCATGGAAGCGATCTACGAGTTCGAAGTGGAAGACATGCCGGTTACCGTGGCCGTCGACAGCCAGGGCACCTCGGTCCACCAGACCGGTCCGGCCAAGTGGAAGGAGATCATCGCCGAGCGCGCCTGAGCCGGGCTATCGCTTCTGGCGGTGACGCTCGAGGCTGATCCGGCGACAGGTCTACGAGGGGGCGCTGTAAACCCATCCCTGGGCGCTACCGATGCCCTGCTGCGCTTGCAGGGCCGGTGCTGGCCAGCCCGTTCGGAGCAGTGCTCCTCACCCATGGCATCGGCCTCCCTCTGGGACCCGTCCCCGGCGCCTCTCGCTATGAGCCGTTGTGACTATGCGACCTCGCGGCCCCGCTAACTGGCGGGGCCGCTGTCGTTTGAAGTATGCTGTAGCACGCTGTTTTTTCAGGGAGAGATCATGGCATCCTGGCTCTTCGGCCTGGCAATATTTCTGGTGCACGTGCTGGGCTTCGTTTCGGCTGTCCTGGCCCTGCTTTCCAGTCGAACTTCCCAGGGGGCCGTTGCCTGGATCATCTCCCTGGTGACGATTCCCTATCTCGCCGTGCCGGCCTACTGGATCTTCGGGCGCCCCCGCTTCTACGGCTATGTGTCGGCTCGAGGGGAGCGCGACACTGTCCTGCGCCGGATTCTGGCCCGCTATCGGGAAAGGCTCGAACCCTTCCAGGCGGACGCCAGAGATCCCGACGTGCGTGCCGTGGAACAGCTGGCCATGATGCCGCTCACGAGCGGAAACCGTGCCGAACTGCTGATTGACGGGGATGCCACCTTCGCCAGTCTCTTTGCCGGTATCGATGCGGCGGAAGAGTACCTGCTGATCCAGTTTTTCATCGTTCGCCACGATGCACTAGGCATCAAGCTAAAGGAACACTTGCAGAAAGCGGCCGACCGCGGGGTTCGAGTCTACTTCCTGTTCGACGAGGTAGGCAGCCGGAATCTTTCGGAAGGCTATCTTCGCGATCTGAGCGAAGCCGGCGTCGAGGTCAGTGCCTTTCGCTCCTCTCGTGGTTTCAAGCATCGCTTTCAGCTCAACTTCCGCAACCACCGCAAGGTGCTGGTGGTGGATGGGCGAGAAGGGTGGCTTGGGGGCTTCAATGTCGGGGTGGAATACCTGGGCGAACACCCCCGCCACGGACCTTGGCGTGACACGCATCTCAAGCTGACCGGGCCCAGCGTGCTGGGGCTTCAGGAAGCCTTTTGGGAAGACTGGCACTGGGCCACTGGCACGGTGATCAATCTGACCTGGGAGCCCCAGATCAGCTGCGAGGAGTGTCAGAACGTCGTGATCGTGCCTTCCGGTCCGGCCGATCGTCAGGAAACCGCCAGCCTGCTGGTGCAGCACGCCATCCACAGCGCCAAAGAGCGACTCTGGGTGACCAGCCCCTACTTCGTGCCGGACCAGGGGGTTCAGGATGCCTTGCGCCTGGCCGCCATGCGCGACGTCGATGTGCGAATCATGATTCCCGAACATCCGGATCACCTGCTGATCTACCTCTCGGCCTTCTCGTTCTTGCCCGACATGGTGCGAGCCGGGGTCAAGGTCTACCGATATCAGCCCGGCTTCCTCCATCAGAAGGTGATTCTGATCGATGACAGTACAGCAGCCGTAGGCACGGTTAACCTGGATAACCGTTCGTTCCGGCTCAATTTCGAGATTACCGCCTTCATCCCTGACCGTCGTTTTGCAGCGCAGGTACGCCTGATGCTGGAAAAGGATTTTGCCAACTGTCGACGGATCAGCTACGACGAGCTGCAGAATCGCCCACTGTGGCGCAAGCTGATCTCACGTGCCGCCTATCTGACTTCGCCGATACAGTAAGCCTTGCGACGCCTTGGGTTCAGCCTGCGGCTGAGTTACATTAGGGCCTGCTTGAAATGCCGACTCTGTATGCCAAAGCTCCGCTCTCGGTAGCTTTCATCACATTCACTTGTCAACGCTGTCATCGGGAGCCACGGTGAACCTCGAGACCAAATGGCTGGAAGATTTCGTTGCCCTGGCCAGCACCCGTAGTTTTTCCGCCTCCGCTCGCCAGCGGCATGTCACCCAGCCGGCCTTCAGTCGCCGCATCCGTTCGTTGGAGCAGGCAGTCGGTGTCACCCTGGTTGATCGTTCCACTACGCCGATCAACCTGACCCCGGAAGGGCAGCTGTTCCTGGTGACGGCACGCAACCTCGTCGAGCAGCTCAACGAATGCCTGGGCCACCTGCGCGGTGTCTCCATGGCCCGCGAGGCACTGGATATCGTCGCCGCCCATTCGCTGGCCTTGAGCTTCTATCCCGAGTGGATCTCACGCCTGCAGGAAGGCCTGGGTGAGTTGCCGACGCGGCTGGTGGCCATGAACGTGGGGGAAGCGATTCATGTGCTGCGCGAAGGCAACTGTGACCTGATGCTTGCCTATCACGACCAGTATGCAACCATGCAGCTCGATGCGGAGGTGTTTCCCTCCTTCTCCATCGGTCAGGTCAATATGCTGCCGGTCAGTCTGGCGGACAAGCAGGGCAAGCCGCTCTTCAATCTCGAGAGCCAGGATCCAATCCCCTATCTCTCCTATACCCAGGGCGCCTTTCTCGGCCGCAGCGTGCGGATGTTACTGAAGAACGATCCCTTGCGCCTACGCCTGCGCACCATCTATGAAACGGCCATGGCCGAGGGGCTCAAGGGCATGGTGCTGCAGGGAGTCGGCCTGGCCTGGATACCCGATTTCTGTATTCGCGATGAGCTCAAGAGCGGTCGACTGGTGCGAGCGGGTGACGACAAATGGGACGTGCCGCTTGAGATACGCCTCTACCGCTGCTCGCTGGTTCACAAGCCGGGGGTGGAGAAACTGTGGCGGCAGATGATGAAGTTGCCGCGCGATTTCCTGCAGGCTTAAATTCCTCCGAAATCGGCCGGAAGCCCGAGAAAATTCTGGATGATGAAGAAGTGGTCTTCGAAGAGGCCGTCGGGCTCCAGCTCGGCAAGGGGGACCCAGCGGGCATGATCACCGCCCTTGACCGGCTTGAGCTGAGGCAACTGCTGATCGGGCCTGAGGCAAAGTAGA
>NZ_AZQX01000068.1:0-19498 GCF_000568385.1 Halomonas sp. BC04 | reverse complement strand
GGGCTCGCCGAGAAATTCCGTGAGGCGTTCCAGGCGATAGCTTTCCGCCTCGCTGACCAGCGTGCAGGCCACACCGGAGCTGCCCGCCCTGCCGGTACGCCCGACCCGATGCACATGCACCTCGAGTTCGCGGGCGATACGGTAATTGAATACCGCATCCAGGGCGTTGATATCCAGTCCCCGGGCCGCCACGTCGGTGGCCACCAGTATCGAGGCGCTCTTGTTGGCGAATAGTATCAGCAGACGGTCGCGGTCGCGCTGTTCGAGGTCGCCATGTAGCGCCAGGGCGCTGAAACCGGCCTGATCCAGGGCATCGGCCACCTCGTCGGTCTCTCGCTTGGTATTGCAGAACACCACGGAGGATTGGGGCCGGTGATGCAGCAGCAGCAGGCGCAGCGCCTCGAAACGCTCCGACTCGTCGCCCAGCCGGTAGAAATGCTCGCGAATGCTGGTCTCGTCATGGGTCTCGCTGACCGCCACGCTCACCGGGTCACGCAGGAAGCCCTCGGCGATGGCACGAACGCCTTCCGCACCGGCCCCCTGCAGGCCGGTGGCGCTGAACATCAGCGTCTGCCGACTCGTCGGCGTCTCACCGATGATCGCCTCCAGCGCCGGCTGAAAGCCCATGTCGAGCATGCGATCGGCTTCGTCGAGCACCAGGGACTCCAGTGACGCCAGGCTCAGCGAACCCTTGCGCAGATGCTCCTCGATCCGCCCCGGCGTGCCGACCACGACATGGGCCCCATGGGAAAGCGAGTTGAGCTGCGGCCCCAGGGGTACCCCGCCACACAGGTCAGTACCTTGACATTGGGCAGCCCACGCGCCAGCCGGCGGATCTCACCGGCCACCTGATCGGCCAGCTCCCGAGTGGGGCACAGCACCAACGCCTGGACGCTGAAGCTCGATACCGAAAGCCGCGAGAGCAGGCCCAGGCCGAAGGCCGCCGTCTTGCCCGAACCGGTCTTCGCCTGGGCGACCACATCTCGCCCCGCCAGCATCGCCGGCAGGCTGGCGGCCTGGATTGGCGTCATGGCGAAATAGCCAAGGGAGTCCAGGTTACCGAGCAGCGCCGGCGACAGCGATAGCGACGCGAAGGCACCCTCGCCAGGAGAATCGGAGTCGGGAGCGAAATCGGACACGGAAATCATCCTGCAAAAATGGGTGGGGGCCGGGGTAACGAGCGAGCGAAGGCGAGAGCCGCGTGGTAAGGGCCGTGGGAGTGGTAAGCGAAGGGGCAAATAATAGCAGAAAGCATTGAGCAATGCCGAGGGTTTGGCCAGCCCACAGCACACACGTCCTGTTCTACGCTAAGACGAAGTGAGTCGAACGCCACCCCGCTTCGGCGCCTCTCAGTTCAAGGGAGACAGTGATGCAAGCACGTGAAGCCGATGTCGCGATTATCGGGGCCGGCAGTGCCGGCCTGAGTGCCTGGCACGCTGCCCACAAACATGCCGATAACGTCGTGCTGATCGAAGGAGGCAAGTTCGGCACGACCTGTGCCCGGGTGGGCTGCATGCCCTCGAAGCTGCTGATCGCCGCCGCCGACGCCGCCCACCATGCCCGGGATGCGGGCGGTTTCGGCGTGCGGACTGGGCCGGTCGAGGTCGACGGTCGCGCCGTCATGACCCGACTCAAGCAGGAGCGCGATGGCTTCGTGGGGCATGTCCTGGAATCCATGAAACGCATCGATGAAGCCGACCGAATCGAAGGCCACGCCCGCTTCGAAGATCCCCATACCCTGATCGTCGATGACCGGCTACGCCTCAAGGCGCGCACCATCGTCATCGCCACCGGCTCCCGTACCCACTGGCCCAAACTCTTCGAAGCGGCAGGCGACCGGCTGATCGTCAACGACGATGTCTTCGCGTGGGACGAGCTGCCGCAGTCGGTTGCCGTCTTCGGTCCCGGCATCATCGGCCTGGAGCTGGGCCAGGCCCTGCATCGACTCGGCGTGCGAGTACGCATCTTCGGCAAGCGTGGCTCCCTGGGCCCCTTCCGGGACCAGGCCCTGCATGACTATGCCGACCGCACCTTCAACGAGGAGTTCTATGTCGACCCCGAAGCCAAGGTCGAGGCTATCGAACGCGACGGAGACGGGGTCATCATCACCTTCCTGGAGCGCCATACCGGCAAGCGGCTGACCGAACGCTTCGAATACCTGCTTGCCGCCACTGGCCGGCGGCCCAACGTCGACAGGCTCGGACTGGAGAATGCCGGCCTGGCACTGAACGACGCGGGTGTCCCCTGCTACAACCGCTTTACCATGCAGTGCCGGAACGTCGACGATAGCGCGAGCCACGTGTTCATTGCCGGCGATGCCAACCAGGAGCTACCGTTATTGCATGAGGCCACCACCCAGGGCCGCATTGCCGGTGACAACGCCGGCCGCTACCCGGAAAAACGAGCCGGGCTACGCAGCACCCCCCTTTCCATCGTCTTTACCGACCCGCAGATGGCGACAATCGGCCAGAATCGCGCCCTCCTCGAACAGCGCCTGGGGGGCTGTGAATGCATTGCGGTAGGCGAGGCCACCTTCGACAACCAAGGGCGCGCCAGGGTCTTGCGGCGGAACCGCGGCCTGATACGGCTCTATGCCGAGCACGGTTCGGGACAGTTCCTGGGTGGTGAGCTCTTTGGCCCGCAGATGGAACACATTGCCCATCTGCTGGCCTGGTCACTGGAACAGCGGGCAGGGGTCAACCAGATGCTTGAAATGCCGTTCTACCACCCGGTACTCGAGGAGGGGCTACGCAGCGCCCTGCGTGACCTCAGCGCCAACCTGCAGCAAGGACCCGCCATCGTCGAGCGCTGCATGGAGCATGGCCCTGGCGATTGACGCGCTGCAGCCGGTCAGCGCGAGACGCGTCGCCAGCATGCCCTGCCCACGCACTTGGCTCGAATCAACGCAGTCATGCCACGCCAGGCCTACGCTGCAGGAATCTCCTGCACTGGAAAATATCATGAAGGGACACCCCAGCTACCGACTGCTGCCGGCCGGAACTCTCATAAGGCTGGCACTGGTTGCCAGCTTGCTGCTGGCTCCCGGCCTACTTGCTGCCGAACAGAGACCAGACCCGGGCGAAGCGACTCGTCCCACAATCGGCCTGGCGTTGGGTTCGGGAGGCGCCAATGGCTTGGCTCACATCGCCATGCTTCAGGTCTTCGATGAGCTTGGCATTCTGCCGGATCGGATTGCCGGCACCAGTATCGGTGCGATCATCGGAGGACTCTATGCCGCAGGACTCTCTGCCGATGAGATCCTTGATCTATTCGACGATGTCGCAGGCTCACCGCTGGACGCAATGAGCGGCCTTGCCAGTTCAGAGATGGACCTGATGGATCTGCTGCAGATCGGTCTCGGCGATGGCGGGCTGTTCAGCTCGATGGGATTTCTTCGCTACCTGGCACTGCATACCGAAGTGCGCAACTTCAACGAGCTGAGAATCCCGTTGCAGGTGGTAGCTACCGACTACTGGACGGGCAACAGCATTGTCCTGGAGGAAGGCCCCCTCTTCCCGGCCTTGGAAGGCAGCATAGCCGTCCCGGGACTGTTCACCCCCGTACCCCATCTCGAAATGTTGTTGATCGATGGCGGCACCTCCAATCCCCTGCCATTCGATCTTCTGCTGGACGAAGTGGACCTGGTGATCGCCGTCGATGTGTCTGGCAATCGCGACCCGTTCACCGGGACTTCGCCAGGCCTGGCCGAGATGCTTTTCCAGAGCTTCAAGATCATGCAGCAGTCGATCACCCGTCAGTCGCTGCGTCGGCACTCACCGGACCTCTATCTCAAGCCGGAATCCCATGGCATCCGACTGCTACACTTCAATCGCATCCACGAAATACTGCAGCAGGCCGAGCCGACGGCCGCAGAACTCCGCAGCCAACTACTGGTTTGGCAAGCGTCGCAAGGCATATCGACAAATCCGGATCATGCTGTTCGAGCAGGCGCGACTGATTAACAGGATACCGCTGGCCGATGGAAAACAGATCGTCGATTCATCAGCGCGAGGCTCGCTGCCAGCATGCCCTGCCGGCCGACTTGGCACGGTAAAGCGCCTCGTCTGCCCGTCGGTAGACATGGTCCGCATCGACACCACTGCCGGGCTCCACCAGGTACAGCCCGGCGGAAACGGTAACGGTATCGCAGGGTCCATCGGGGGCCGGCGCTCCGATCGCCTCGATGACTGACAGCAGCCGGGTGGTCATCTCCTCGGCCTGTTCTTCGTCCTCGCTGCGAAAGATGATGCCGAACTCCTCGCCGCCCAGCCGCAGCAGGATATCCTCCTGGCGGCCGAACACCTCCCGCATCGCCCAGCAGCCAGATCTTACTCGCTGACGACATATCCGCCATGGACTGACATCGATCCGATAACCGTCAGTCACGGGCGCCTCGCGAACGATGGGGGTATGCTGATATAACGAAGTGACACGTCTCAGCAATCCGCAGGAGAGCGCCAATGGCCGACACCACATCCCGGCTGGATGCCATCAAGGAAGGGATCAGGAAACTGGCAAACCTGGCGGGAAGCGAGCAGGCGGAAGCGGCACGCCAGCTGGCGGCCAAGCTGAATGCCGATCTCGATGGTGTGGCTGCCGACGTCGCAGCGCAGCCGCCTGTCCCACCCCTCCCGGAAAAGGGGCCGGCCATCACGCCTCTCCATGGGGAGATCCGCTGCCCGGTCTGCACGCTGCGCGCCTTCACCTACCAGAAGGGCACGATGCGTGAATCGGCTGATTCCGATACCGGCTTCGAAGCGTTCTACCACTGCCTGAGCTGCGGCCACGAGGCGTGGCAGGAAGCGGAGTGATGGCAAATGCTTACTCGTCGGTGGCCGGCTGATGGGTCAACCAGGCAAAGGCATCCAGCTCATCGAGCTCCTCATGCAGGGTTTCGACCCGACGCAGGCGCTCATAGCCTTCGGTCATTGCGCGCTGGAACAAAATCGAGCAGAGCAGGTTCAGCACGCTCATGGCGGCCGCATAACTGTCGAGTAATGACGAGGAGCGCACCTGGCAAGTCAGGGTCCATGTCGCAAGCCTCGCTGTCTGAGTGGCAGAAGGTCAGTGATCAGCAGCACCCTGGCCCCCTGTGCCTGGGCAATTTCCATGATGCGCGTCACCACCCCAACCCGCCGACGCATGCCGATCATCACCACCACGTCGCCCTTGCCGATATCCACCATGTCCTCTCCCAGCGTCTGGGCGGATTGTGGCAACAACGACACATCGGAGCGCAGCAGCAACAGTTGGCGCTGCAGGTAAAGCGCCAACATGCGGCTGTTACGAAAACCCACCACGTGCACGCGCCGTGCTTCTGCCATGGCGTCCACCGCATCACGCAACACATCCGGGCGTATGGCTTCCAGAGTGCGCGTCAGGTTGTGAACTTCCTGATCCAGGTGATCGGCCACCGATTGGCTGGCCACGGCCTTGCCCTCACCACTTCCGTTTAACCGTGAAGCCGAGGAGAGGTAGACCGGTGAGCCCCAGCGCTTGGCCTCGCGAACCTGCAGGCGCACCTCATTGAAGTCCTTGTAACCCAGGCGCTGAAAAAAGCGCGACGCCGCCGCCCTGGAGGTACCCGCAGCTTCTGCCAGCTCGCCAGCACTGTAGGTAGCGATATCGCCGGGGAAACCCAGCAACAGGTCACCCAGGCGTTTCTCCGCCGGGGGCAACTCTTCGTAATGCGCTTGAATACGCGCTTCCAACGTCAAGGGCTCTTTCATGGTGTCCATGCTTACCATGATGCCATCAGACTGGAAAGAGTGAAAATGCATTTTCACCCTATTGACTAAATGAAAATACTGAACCAGTCTAAAAGTGAGAGGCCAATCCACGTCTCGGCAAGATCGGCCAGGCTCATTCCCGGGAGGCGCCATGCCAACGATAAATACAACACCCCATCACCCGCTGTTAGACAAGCTGCTGACTTTTGGTAAATGCCTTGACGCCGTGATCATCAAGCTATGCGCCGTGCTGGCAGGCGTCATGGTTCTGATTGTCTGGTTCGGCATCTTGTCCCGCTACGGCCTGGAACTGGGGGCCACATGGACAGAGGTGCTGGCCCGCTACGTGATGATCTGGGCCGCCCTGCTGGCCATACCGGTAGGCGTCTTCAGGCGCGAACACATCGGTTTCGTCATGCTGTTCAGCCTGCTCTCGCCATGGAAACAGCGCCTGCTTCGACTCCTGCTCGACCTGATCGGCCTGGGTTTTTTCCTCTACTTGACCTGGTACGGCGTGCACATGGCGATCCAGGGCAGCAGCCAGTTCGCCACCATCTTCGGCATGACCATGCTGATCCCCTTCGCTTCGGTGCCGGTATCGGCCGGGCTCGCAGCCTTTCAGACAGTGGTCGTCATGCTGCGTGATTACCTCCACCCCCCTGAAGTGGCGGCCATCGACCTGCCGAAGGAGACCACCCAATGATGCTTGTTGCCCTGGCCTTCTTCGGCCTGCTGATTCTCGGTCTGCCTATCGGTTACGTGCTTGGCATTGCCGGTGTCGTCGGGCTGCTGCAACTGGGTGGGCCGGAATTCCTGACCATGGCGCCTCGCCGCTTCTTCGAGGGCCTGGACCTGTTCACCTTCATGGCAATGCCGCTGTTCATCCTTGCCGGCGAGATCATGAATCGTTCCGGCATCACGTCGCGCCTGATCGACTTCGCCAATGCTCTGGTAGGCTATTTGCGCGGGGGGCTGGCACATTCCAACATGCTCGCTTCCGTGCTGTTCTCGGGCATGACGGGGGCCGCCGTTTCCGACGCCGCCGCCTTTGGAAACACCATGGTCCCGGCCATGGTCAAGCAAGGGTATTCCCGGCCTTTCGCCTGTGCCGTAACCGCTGCCGGTTCCATTATCGGGCCAACGATTCCTCCCTCCAACCTGATGGTGATCTACGGCTCGTTGATGGGTGTCTCGATTGCCGGGCTGTTCGCTGCAGGCATACTGCCGGGGCTCCTCATCGCCCTGCTATGCATGTGCATGATCGCAGCGCTGGGGCGACGTCTCAACCTGCCCAAGGGAGAGGGAGGACCCAGCCTCAAGCTGATTCTCTCCACCTTCCGCTCCAGTCTGCTGGCTATTCTGATGCCGGTAATGATCCTGGGCGCCATTCTCTTCGGGATCACCACGCCCACCGAAGCTGCCGCCCTGGCCGTGCTTTATGCCCTGGTAGTGGGCACGGTGGTCTATCGCTCGCTGAAGTGGAGCGATCTCTTCGACATGCTCGAGCGAACCGCCCGTATCACCGGGGTGGTATTCCTGATCATCGCCTCGGCCTCGATCCTCGGCTGGTGGATGACCTTCGTCCAGCTGCCGCAGATGGTGGCGGCCAGCTTCCTTGCCCTGACGACAAATCCCGAAGCGATCATCGGCATGATACTGCTGCTGTTGCTGGCCATCGGGCTGTTCATGGATATCAACGCCGCGCTCATCATCCTGGCGCCGGTACTGGTTCCGCTGACCAATGCCATCGGCATGGATCCGGTACATGCCGGCATCATGATCATCCTCACCCTCAACATTTCCCTGATGACCCCACCGGTCGGCGCCTGCCTGTTCGTGCTGTCGTCGGTCACCGGGGAAAAAATTGAACGGATCAGCGGTGCGCTCTGGCCGTTCCTGTTGGTTCAGGTCAGCGTCCTGATGCTGATTGCCTTCTGGCCTGACCTGACCCTGTTCGTGCCACGCCTCCTGGGCTTCTAGGCACGTTGCGCTCTCAACCAACAAGCACAAGATGGAGAATCACCATGACGCGTTTCAAGACATCCCTTATTGCTGCCGTCGCCGCAGCCAGCCTGGCCCTCGCCGGAACCGCCTACGCCGAGAAGGTCATGCGCCTGCACCACCTCAATAATGACGACCCTTTCGACAACGGCTCCGGCGCCATGGCAACGGTCTTCAAGAACCTGGTGGAATCGGGCACCAACGGCTCGGTCACCGTGCAGACCTACCCCAACGGCCAGCTTGGCGATGATGCTGGCGTGCTCAGCCAACTCCGCGCCGGCGTGGTGCAGTCCGGGATTCACTCGGTCGGGGGCTTCGCCTCGGCTTACCCGATGATCGGCGTACTCGACGTTCCCTTTGCCTTCCCCGACGTCTCGACGACCTATGAAGTCTTCGACGGCCCCTTCGGCGACAAGCTCGCCGCCGATATCGAGGACAAGACCGGCCTGAAGGTGCTCGGCTTCGGTGACTCCGGCGGCCTGTTTGCCATCACCAATTCCAGGCGCCAGGTGCGTACTCCCGAAGACATGCAGGGCCTGCAGATCCGCACCATGGGGCTGGACACCCACCAGGAGGTCATCAGGGCGCTGGGTGGCCAACCCACTGCCATCGCCTGGTCCGAGGTCTATACCGCCCTTCAGACGGGCGTCGCCGACGGACAGATGAACCCGATTCCGATCATCTCCTTCGCCCGCTTCGATGAGGTGCAACAGTACCTCTCACTGACCAATCACCTCTTCGCCCCCTATGTCTGGGTGGTCAGTGATCGTTTCTGGGACAGCCTGGATGAGACCGAGCAGAAGGTAGTGGAATCCGCCGCCCGCTCGGCCATCGTTGCCGGCCGTGGCATCAGCCGCATCATCGAAGCCTCGGACCGCGGCCTGCCACATCTCGCCGCGAACATGGAAGTTCACTCCCTGACGCCAGACGAGATGGATGCTTTCCGCGAGGCCGCTCAGCCAGCGGTCATGGAAATCATCTCGGAAAAATATGGCGCTGAAGGAGAGGAGATGCTGGCCGCTTTCCTCGAGGCAATCGATAACGCATCGCAATAGAGCGTGCTGCAACCCTGACCCCAGGGGGGCCTGGGCCCCCCTGCTTCCCACTCATGGATCGATTGCACAGATCGACCTGACGGATCGACACCAAGGATCGTCATGCGCCAGCTAATTACTCAAGACACCATCCAGCATTACCAAAACCCTCGGGTGCTGCGAGGGGCTTCCATCGGCGAGCGTCAGCGCACCATCCTGTCCCAGGAGGCGATGCGTGCGGCGCGCGATGAAGTACGCACCTGGCCCGCTACGCCCCCACCCCCCTGGTAGCCCTGAGCGGGCTGGCCAACGCCTGCGATGTCGCCCGACTCGACTACAAGGACGAAGCCAGGCGCTTCGGACTCAACAGTTTCAAGGCACTCGGCGGAGCCTATGCCGTCTTGCGTCTGCTACAGAAACACCTCCCTCCGGGCGTCACCTCGGCCGACCTGCTGGCCGGTCGCTACCGTGAGGAAGCTGCTCGAATCACCGTGTGCTGCGCAACCGACGGCAACCATGGCCGTTCGGTGGCCTGGGGTGCCGAGCAGTTCGGCGCACGCTGCGTGATCTACCTGCACGCCACCGTTTCCCAGGGACGCGAGGACGCCATCACACGCTTCGGCGCCGAAGTGCGTCGAATCCCCGGCAATTACGACGACTCAGTGCGCCAGGCGGCGGTGGATGCCGAGACCAACGGCTGGTTCGTGGTCTCGGACACCTCCTACCCGGGCTATATGACCGTGCCCCGCGATGTCATGCAGGGCTACACGATTATGGTCGATGAAGCGGTGCAGCAGCTGCCCGAGCCGCCGACACACTGCTTCGTGCAGGGCGGGGTCGGGGGACTCGCGGCCGCGGTACTGGCCCAGCTCTGGGAAGCCTACGGCGCCGACCGGCCGCGAGTGATTGTGGTCGAGCCAGACCGAGCCGCCTGCCTCTACGAGAGCGCCCGCGTCGGTAGCCCCACCGCCGTGCATGGCGAACTGGACACGCTGATGGCAGGACTCGCCTGTGGCGAGGTGTCGCTGCTGGCCTGGGAAGTACTGGAAGACGGCATCGACGATTTCATGACCGTCAGCGACGAAGCGGCCGTGGAAGCCATGCAACTGTTAGCGGCAGGGGTCGATGGCGATGCACCACTGGTCGCCGGAGAAAGCGCGGTGGCGGGACTCGCCGGGCTGCTGATCGCACGACAACAGCCCACCTTGAGTGAGGCCCTGGGGCTTGATACCGACAGCCGTATCCTGTTGATCGGCAGCGAAGGCGCTACCGACGAAGAGGTTTATCGCGAACTGGTAGGCCGCCCGTCGGCCGAGGTTGAAGCGGAGGCACGTAATCATGCATGACGCACTGCGAATCAATAGACAACGTCTGATCAACCGCCTGGAGCGGCTCGGTGAAATTGGCGCCCTGCCGGGTGGTGGCTGCTGTCGCCTCGCCCTCACCGAGGAGGACCGCCAGGGAAGAGAGCTCGTTATCGGCTGGATGCACGAACTGGGCCTTCAGGTCTCCAGCGATGCCATGGGCAACGTGTTCGGCCTGCGACCCGGCGCGGAGGACGGCCCGCCGGTGATGACCGGATCGCATATCGACACCGTCCGCACCGGTGGCATCTATGACGGTAACCTGGGCGTGCTGGGCGGGCTCGAGGTAATCGAGACCCTTAACGAGGCAGGCATCGTCACGCGCCGCCCCCTGTGCGTGGCCTTCTTCACCAATGAGGAGGGGGCACGCTTCGCTCCCGACATGATGGGCAGCCTGGTGTATGTCGGCGGCATGTCTCTCGAAGATGCGCGAGCCACGCAGGGAATCGATGACCAGTATGTAGGCGACTGCCTCGATGCCATCGGTGCGGGCGGTGAGACGCCGGTGGGCAAGCCAGATGTGCATGCCTTCGTCGAGGTGCACATTGAGCAGGGTCCGGTACTCGAGGAGTCCGGCATCACGATTGGTGCCGTGGAAAAGGTCCAGGGCATCTCGTGGCAGGAGTTCAGCTTCACCGGCATCTCCAACCACGCCGGCACCACGCCCATGCGCCTGCGTCATGATGCCGGCTATGCCGCCATGGCGACCGGCGCCTTCGTGCGCGACCTGGTCAACCGCATCGGCGGCGACCAGGTCGGTACCGTGGGCGCATTCGACATCACGCCCAACCTGGTGAACGTGGTGGCCAACCATGCCCGCTTCACCGTCGACTTGCGCAACACCGACAACAGCCGGCTCAAGCAGGCCGAGCAGGAGCTGCAAGCCTTCGTCGAACGACTCGCCGAGCGTGAAGGCATAGAGGTCGAGCACCGCACCCTGGCACGCTTCGACCTGTGCCCTTCGACCCCGGGATGGTCGATCGCGTGGAAGCCGCCGCCCGGGCCCTCGGCCACTCTGTCATGCGCATGCCCAGCGGCGCCGGCCACGATGCACAGATGCTGGCTCGGGTCTGCCCCACCAGCATGATATTCGTGCCCAGCGTCGACGGAATCAGCCACAACATCAATGAGTACACCGCATCCGAAGACCTGGAAGCGGGTACCAATGTCTTGCTGCAGGTCCTGCTGGACCTCGCCGAGTAACCGTCCAAGGAAAGCCGAATGAGCCGTAAACTGATTGTAGGGGCCGCCCAGCTCGGCCCTATCGCACGAAATGAAACCCGTGCCCAGGCAGTCGCACGGATGGTCGACCTGATGCGTCAGGCCCACGCGCGAGGCGCCAGGCTTGTCATCTTTCCCGAGCTGGCCCTGACCACCTTTTTCCCCCGCTGGTATTTCGAGGACCAGGCAGCCATTGATGCCTTCTTCGAGAGCGAAATGCCGGGACCCGAGACCCGCCCTCTGTTCGAGACCGCCCGGGATCTCAACGTCGGCTTCTATCTCGGCTATGCCGAACTCTGTGTCGAAGACGGCCGCCCGCGCCACTTCAACACATCCATCCTGGTCGATGGGAGCGGCAGTATCGTTGGGAAATACCGCAAGGTTCACCTGCCCGGCCATGCCGAGCATGAACCATGGCGCCCTTTCCAGCATCTCGAGAAGCGGTATTTCGAGCCAGGCAATACCGGATTCGGCACCACACAGGCCTTTGGCGGCACCATGGGCATGGCGCTATGCAATGACCGGCGCTGGCCGGAAACCTATCGGATGCTGGCGCTGCAGGGAGTCGAGCTGATGATGCTCGGCTACAACACCCCCATACATTACCCCCCGGTGCCTGAGCACGATCACCTGCAAGGGTTTCATAATCACCTTTGCATGCAGGCCGGTGCCTACCAGAACGGCATGTGGGTCGTAGGCGTGGCGAAGGCCGGCAAGGAGGAAGGCTGCGACCTGCTCGGTCAAAGTTGCATTATCGCCCCAACCGGCGAGATCGTCGCCATGGCGGGCAGTCAGGAGGACGAACTGATTACCTATGAGTGTGACCTGGACCGCACTCGCGAAATTCGGGAGCACATCTTCAATTTCAACCTGCACCGTCGCCCCGACACCTATGGCCTGATTACTGCCCCAGTGACATAAGCCTCCGCAATCAACCAGGGCAACGGTGGCTCATCGCCTGGGTGGTCGCCCCGCTGGCAAGCAGCGTGCGAGCGGCGACACTACACCCCGTTGCGGATCAGGTGTAGCGCCACCGCCGCCATCATCAGGCCGATCACCCCATCGATCAGCCGCCAGGCCAGGGGGCGCGATAGCCAGGGCGACAGCAGCGCACCGCCCCAGGCCAGCAGGCTGAACCACAGGATCGAGGCAGTACTCGCCCCGGCCACGAAGGTGGTGGCGCTCTCCTGCTGGGCGCCGATGGCCGGTATCAGCAACAGGGTGTCGAGGTAGACCTGGGGGTTGAGGATCGTCACGGCCAGGGTGGCGATCAGCACATGCTTCAGGCTGCGCCCGCCCTCCTTCGAGGCCGCCAGGGCCTCTCGACCGGTAGCGGCCCGATAGAACGCCTGGGCGGCGAGCCATGAGAGAAACGCCACGCCCAACCAACGCATCGCCTCCATGGCGCTCGGCAGGGTCAGGAGTATCGCACTGACACCGAACATACCCGCCGTCAGCAATACCACGTCGGTACCCATGCAGAGTCCGGCCGACCACCAGTGATGCTCTCGCCTGACCGCCAGACCCAATACGTAGGCATTCTGGGCACCGATGGCGATGATGATCCCGCCACACACAATCAGTCCGGTGAGGTAACTCTCCAGCATCGCTTGCCCCTCCTTGAGGATTCTCGATATGCCCATTGGAATGCGGCAAGCATAATGGCGAGGCGATATACTGAAAAATCATACTGCTAATGACACATCAGTAATTCTAATAGCGAGCCCCCATGCTGGACTACAAGCTGCTCCAGGCCCTGGCCACGGTCATCGAGTGCGGCGGATTCGAACGCGCCGGTGACGCCATGGGCCTTTCGCAATCGGCGGTTTCCCAGCGCATCAGGTCGCTCGAGGTCCGCCTGGGTCAGCCGGTGCTGATCCGTCACCCCGAACTGCACCCGACTCCCGCCGGCCAGCGGCTGCTCAATCACTACCAGCAGGTCCAACTGCTCGAGCGCGACCTGCGCACCACCCTGCCCACCCTGGAGGAGTCCGCTCCCAGGCTCCGTATTGCGATCAATGCCGACAGCCTGGTGACCTGGTGGGCCGATGCCGTGGGCGAGCTTTGCCGAACGGAAGGCCTGCTGCTGGACCTGGTGGTCGAGGATCAGGACGTGGGGCTCAAGCGGCTGCGTGACGGCGACGTCGCCGCGTGCCTCTGCGCCAGCCCCCAGCCCATTGCCGGGGCTCGCTGCGTCCCATTGGGCGAAATGGCCTACCACCCCCTGGCCACTCCAGACTACATCGCTCGCCACTTCCCCCATGGCCCGTCTGCCGAAGCCTTCGCCCAGGCCCCGGCCATCGTCTTCGGCCCCCACGACCAGTTGCAGCACCGTTTCCTTGCCCAGTGCGGCTATCACGGCAGCTTTCCCTACCACCTGTGCCCCTCTTCGGAAGGCTTCGTGCGCCTGGCCCTTGCCGGCATGGCTACGGCATGATCCCGCAGATGATGCAGGCTGACGCCTGATGGCGGAAGGCAAGCTGGCCAGCATTGCACCGGGCGAATCGCTGTCGGTACCGCTCTACTGGCATTTCTGGCGCCATAGCGGCGCGTTGCTGGAGCGCCTGACCCAGGCGCTTGGCGAGGTGTCCCTGAAATGACGGGCTCCAGGTTCGCCAGATACGATTCGGCTATCTAGACTGCCTGCACTGCAAGCGATTGCAGTGCCTTAGCCAGACAATGCGAAGGAGTACGCCCATGCAGTCACGCTATTTCACCATCACGGACTATCCCCAAGGCACACCGCAACGCGAGCTGTTCAAACTACACAGCGCCGACCTGCCGGAGCTCCAGGATGGAGAGGTGCGAATTCGTAATACCTGGCTGTCGGTGGATCCCTATATGCGCGGCCGGATGAGCGGCGTAAAGACCTATATCGACCCGTTCGAACTCAATGAGCCGCTGGAGGGGGCCGCGGTGGGCGAGGTGATCGAGTCGCGAGACACCCGTTTCAAGCAGGGCGACAAGGTTCGCCACATGGCCGGCTGGCGCGATATTGCACAGCTGAAGGCCGACATCCTGGAGCCCCTGCCGGAAATCGAGGTACCCGAGGAAGCCTACCTGGGGGTGCTCGGCATGCCGGGAATGACCGCCTGGACCGGGCTCAACCACATCGCCAATATCCGTGAGGGCGACAATGTCCTGGTCAGCGCCGCCAGCGGCGCAGTGGGTTCGCTGGCGGTTCAGCTGGCCAAGGCCAGGGGCGGCACCGTGGTGGGTATTGCCGGTGCACCGGAGAAGCTCGCCTGGCTGGAGTCGATCGGCATCACGGCCGTCAGCTATCGCGGCAAGGATGCTCAGCAGCTGAGCGCCGACCTGAAGGAGGCCTGCCCCGCCGGCTTCGATGTCTACTACGAGAATGTCGGCGGCATCTGCCTGGAAGCGGCACTGAACAATCTGCGCGTTGGCGCGCGCATCGCGGTATGCGGCCTGATCGCCGATTACAACGCCGAAAAGCCCAGCACCGCCCCCGGCAACCTCGCCATGATCCTGATCCGCCGGATCCGCATGCAGGGCTTCATCATCTTCGACCACTGGACCGAGTACCCTCATTTCCTGGAGGAGGTGGGCCCGCTGGTCGCCAAGGGCGAGATCGACTACGAAGAAACCGTCGAGGAGGGCCTGGAACGCACGCCCGATGCCTTTCTGAAGCTCTTCGAAGGGGCCAACAAGGGCAAGATGCTGGTGCGCCTTTAACAGGCGCACTTGAAAACGGGACACAATCCAGTCCTTTCCCGGCATCGCAGAGTCAGTCGTGGAACTGCCTCAGGGCCTCTTCACAACCGATCCCCACGTCTTCACCGCCACCGGGGTCGATCCAGGGCAGGATCGCCAGGGGCGGTGCAACCACGACCCCCAGCGCGGACAGCACACCCCGTGCCAATAGCTCAGGGGTGACGACTTCCACACTCAAGTCGCTCAACGGCCCTTCCAGCTTGACCGGGGTATTGGCCGTAAACAGGGTGACATCCCTGTTGTGCCCTTCAAAGGCCATGTCCAGATCCTCGGTGGCGAGATTCATTGCCCCGGCACCCACGAAGTGAGCAACCTCGGTGGCCATGAAGAAATTTTCCAGGGTAACCAGGCCATGGTCTGCGCTGAAGTGCACGTAGCTGCACTCCAGGCGCACCTGCTCAGTTTCCCCGGCCAGCGATCGCAGAAACGCATTGGCAATGTTCAGGGGCATCAACTCCGCCGCGATGATATCCAACCACCCCTGGGACATGGCCAGTTCCAGCTCACCGTCCAGCCCGGCCATGAGCTGTGCCATGGAGCGACCGCGAAAAGAGAACTCGCCATGCCCGCCGATGATACCCAGGGTATCTTCAGCGACTTCGGGGATCCCGGCATCATCCAGCAGCGGGGCGAGATGCACCCCGGTGACCTCCACCTGCAGCTCGCCAACGATGTCCTCCTGGTGCGCATCCAGGACCCAGCCCGCATGGACCTGCCCGCTACCGAGCCCCACCCTCAGCGGCGAGACGGTCATCACCCCCTGCTCCAGCTCGAGGTCGAGAACGAGGTCATTGAGCGGTGCATACCGGGAATGAACCTCTGCCGCCTGATAGTCCAGAACGGCATCGATATTGCCAAGCGCGCCCAGGTCCCAGCGGCGATCAGGGAAGATTTTCTGGTGTCGTTCTATGTCTTCGATCCAGGGCTCCTGCTCGGGAGATGACGCTTCCCTTGGCCCGATATCCAACAGTTCGTCCACATCGACCCGCTCGGAAGTCAGCGTGGCCCAGACCCTGTTTCGGTCGCCCAGGCGCAGACGCACGTCACCGGCCACATCGCTGTTTCCGACGCTCCCTTCCAGGCCATCCAGGTCGAGGAGATCACCGCTGTAGCGCAGGTAGCCGGCCAATTCGTAGGGGGGCAGGTCCGGAAAACCGATGCCGGTCAGTTCGGACAGCTCTGCCGTGCTGAAACCGGCGAGCCGAGCATGGCCCTCCACCGCCTCCAGCTCGAAGGGTCGGACCACGCTGCCGTTGATGTGAAGCCGGGTGTTGCCGCTGCTCACCTGACCGGTGACCGGATAAGGCGTCTCGTCAACGGCCAGGCCAAGCACTGGCCCCACGACCAGGTCGTAGGCAAACGGCGACTGCTCATAGGTCCCGTCGCCGACCAGGTGCACACCAGGAGTATCCGCGCCCTCCTCCGAGCTGGCCCGCAGGGAAAGGGCCAGATCCCACTGCGGAGCGTGATAATCCAGCGCGGAGTTCTCGAACAGCAGCCCGCCTCCCACCACGGCCATGTTGAGACGACCTGACAGGATGCCGACATCGCCCAGGCCTAGTGGGGCCAGCGCCATGTCGAGATTGAGCTGGTCAAGCTGGGCCGAAATATCCGCCACCAACCGCCGATCCCGCTCTTCGGCCCAGCCATCCAGGGTGAGTGCCCCCTGCTGTCCCAGGGCCGGCTCCTGAAGCGCATGAAAGTGAGTGACGGTGAGACGCGGCCCGTCGATCTCGCCCTGCAGCGCCACCTCGTGGAGAAGCTGGTCAGCATATAGCAGCCGATCCGCGGTAAGGTCGAACCTGGCGTCATACCCATCGAGCCCTTTCAGTGATTCGGCCAGGCCCCGGTCCCAGTCGTGCCCCGGTCCCAGGTCATCCCATGCCGAATCGTCGCCCGTGGCCTGGCCCAGCGGCTCCCAGCGATTCAGGTCCAGCTCCTCGGTGTGAATCCGGGTCGCAACGTGAGTCACGTCACGGCCGAAATCCACGGTCAGGTCACCCGTGAGTTGGAGCTCATCGATGCGACCCTGCGCATCGTCGAGGGTCAGGACGTTATCGCTGTAGCGCAGGAAGGCTTCGAGCCAGTAGGGGGGAAGCGTGGGCAGTTCGCCCCCGAAAAAAGCCGCGAACTCCTCCGGCGTCGGCCCCTCCAGGCGAGCGCCGCCTTCAATCGCTTCGAGATCGAAGGGACGCACCAGGCGACCATCCATCTGCAGCAGGGTATCCCCCGTGCTCACCTGGCCCACAAGCGGATAGTTCGACGCCTCCTCGATCAGGTCGACAGGGCCCACCGTCAGGTCGTACTCGACCGGCCGCCCTCCATAGGCACCGTTGCCGAACAGCCGCACCGCAGGCTTGTCAGCGTAGTCGACCTCGCGGGGCTCGCCACGCAGCGCAAGCACCAGTTCCCAGGCCGGTACGCGATAATCGAGGTCGGTATTCTCGAAGACCAGCACGCCCTCCTGCACTCGTGCATTCAGCCGGCCATCCACCATTCCCAGCTCACCGACTTCCAGAGGAGCCAGCGCCGTCGTCAGGTCGAAGCGCTCGAACTGCGCCGCCACGGCTGCCACCGGTCGCGCCTCACGTAGCTCGATCCGGCCATCCGCGGTCAGCATGCCGGGCGTTGCTTCTCGCTCCAGCCGCTGCAGAGCCTGAAACTGCTCGATGACGACACTCTCCTCATCGGCCCAGCCCTGAAGTATCAGTGCGTACAGGACCTGGTCGCCATAGCGGAGCTCCTCCACGGCAATGTCGAGCTTCGCGTCATACGCCTCCAGCACTGCCAACGTCTGGGCCAGCTCCTGCTCCCATTCAGGGCCGGGAAAGGGAATATCCAGCTGGTCGTCTGCCCAGCGCTCCAGGTCCATCTCCACCATATCGAGACGCGCCTGGAGGGAGAGCACATCCAGGTCCAGGTCCACTTCAAGGGCACCGGCGAAGAGGTCATTACCAACCCGCCCATGCATGGACTCGATGTGAAGGTAATCCTCGTCCCGCAGATAATGGACCAACCCCCGGTACTCCAGCTCGTCCTCCTTGAAGCGGCCATCGCCCCACACCTCCAGGCTCAACCCCTCCGTTATCTCGGCTCCCGGCGTCTGAAAGACGGCATCGAGCAGAAGATCCAGGGCAGCATCGCGGTAGACCAGATGCCCCTGACCGATATTGAACTCACCGGGCCAAAGGGGCTCATCCTCCTCTCGCTCCTGATCCGGGTCACCATCGAAGAGCTCCTCCCAATTGCTTGAGCCATCCTCTCGACGGATCAGGTGGAGCACAGGCTGATCGATGACGATACGGTCCAGCGCCAGCCTGCCCTGCAGCAGGGCGAAGACGTTGAGGGTAACCGACAGCTCGAACATCCGCGCCAGCGGCTCCGCCTCGGCCCACTCGGCGCTGGCGATGCGTACCTCATCGAGCTGCAGCGTGACGGGCGCGCCCCAGCCGATGCCATGGTTTTCGATTTCGACCTCACGGCCGAGCTGTTGGCTGGCCTGTCGTTCCAGCCATTCG
Organism: Halomonas sp. BC04; assembly: GCF_000568385.1. Taxonomy (NCBI): domain Bacteria; kingdom Pseudomonadati; phylum Pseudomonadota; class Gammaproteobacteria; order Oceanospirillales; family Halomonadaceae; genus Halomonas; species Halomonas sp. BC04. Next base: position 896 of record NZ_AZQX01000068.1, on the reverse strand, counting down.
CGCATCCATGTCGATTCCAGCAGCAGCACGCCTGCCACCGCCAGAATCAGCACTACGCCCGCAAGCGCAACACTTGTTAGTCGAGCTGCCCTGTTCATTTCCATCCCTGGCCTCATCGATACTCTTAACCATGGACAGAGAAGCGACATCAGTCCAACCGGGGACGGCGGGGATTCAATTCCCGGCGGCAGCGGCGGATAGCTACGCCGTGACTGGACCAGGAGCCTGGCAGGAAAGACAGTTACAAAAAGAATGCTGCATCGCAGCAATAATGCGCCTAGGCTGGTTCATGAAGTCCCTTAAGGAGGGCCCGCATGATGAACACTGCAACGCAGCAAACCCAGCCGTTCGAAGCCGAAGTGCTCCAGTTCTGGGCCAGTCAGGCACAGCTGCAGCGAGCCGCTTTCGATGCCCTGGCCGACTACCTGACCACGGTTCACACCGCCCCCCTGGCTCCCGCTGAGGCTGCTCCCGGCCGCCACTCCCACTAGCGCCATGCCATGAGTCGAGAGAGCGGCGCCCCCGCCGCTCCACGGCAGGCCGTGCTCGGAAATACCACCAAGGTGGTGTTTCCGAGTCTTTGCACTTTATTGATGGCTTAAAGGGTATATAGTGACACCGTACTACCATTCTCATGCGGAGCAGAAAACACGATCGACCACTTTTCCAAGCCAGCCCGGAGGTTTCATATGAAAATCTATAAACCTGAGTGGCAATGCACGTTTAGCGTATATGAAGGCGTGGAAGAAGCATCAAGCTGGAAAGAGCGCATCGCTTGGCGACTGCGACAGCTCGCCGATAAGCTGGATGGCAGCGGAAGGACGATCAAGATCGACTGCAGCGTTACCCCCCATGTGAGTCGCCAGGATATCGACACCTGCCTGGGAAAAGGCTTC
>NZ_AZQX01000067.1:0-10325 GCF_000568385.1 Halomonas sp. BC04 | reverse complement strand
GCGCTGGAAGGCGACGCCTGGATCGCCGTGCAGGGTGACGACGGCGCCGAGGCCTACACCCGCCGGGGTGACCTGCAGGTCGATGGCGACGGCCTGGTCACCCTGGTGGGGCGGCCGGTCATCGGTGACGGCGGGCCCATCATCGTGCCGCTGGGTTCCAGCATATCGGTAGGTGCCGACGGTACCCTCAGCGGCTACGGCGAAGGGGAAACCCCCGAAGCGCTGGTGGATATGGGGCGTATCAAGCTGGTCACGCCGGAACAGGCGTTGCTGCGTGGCGATGACGGTCTCTTTCGTCCGGCGCCCAATGCCGATGGCGAAGTGGCCGCGCTGCCCGCCGACGAGAATGCCAGGGTCGCCAGCGGCGCTCTCGAGGGCAGCAACGTCAGCGCCATCGAGGCGATGGTCTCGATGATCGACGTGGCGCGGCGCTATGAAATGCAGATGAAGGTGATCAGCACCGCTGATGAAAATGCCCAGCGGGCCAATAACCTGCTTTCTATCCAGGGCTGATGGCTCTCTATTCAGGCTGATGGCCTGACAGCTAGGCACTTAACCAGCGGTGCCCGAGGAAACGAATATGATCAAGTCACTATGGACGGCCAAGACCGGCCTGGAATCTCAGCAAGTCAAGCTGGACGTCATCTCCAACAACCTGGCCAACGTCAGCACCAATGGCTTCAAGCGCTCACGCGCAGTGTTCGAGGATCTGCTCTACCAGAACCTGCGTCAGCCCGGGGCACAGAACGACGTGCAGAACCGTCTGCCTTCAGGCATGCAGGTGGGCTCCGGTGTTCGCCCGGTTGCCACCGAGCGCCTGCACACCCAGGGCGGGCTCGAACAGACCGGGAATTCTCGCGACCTGGCGATCAATGGTAACGGCTTCTTCCAGGTGCTGATGCCGGATGGTTCTACGGCCTACACCCGTGACGGCAGCTTCCAGCTCAATGAGAACGGCCAGATGGTGAACGCCAATGGCTACCCGCTGGAGCCGGCCATCATCCTGCCGCCGTCGACCCTGTCGGTCTCCATCGGCGAGGACGGCATCGTCTCGGTGACCCAGCCGGGCGACAACCAGGCGATGGAAGTTGGACAGATCACTGTCTCGACCTTCGTCAACGCGACCGGGCTTGAGAGCGTCGGCGGCAACCTCTATCGGGAGACAACGTCTTCCGGGCCCCGTAACGAGACCATGCCGGGCATGAACGGTGCCGGCCGCCTGTTCCAGGGCTATGTGGAAACCTCCAACGTCAACGTGGTGGAGGAGATGGTCAGCATGATCCAGACCCAGCGGGCCTACGAGATCAATAGCCGTGCCGTCCAGACCAGCGATGAGATGCTGTCCCGGTTGAGCCAGCTCTGATCGACGACGGCATGACGATTTCCACTCCCTGCCATGGGAAGCGAGCAAGCATGAAAGGCGCGGGTTATTCGATATCGAGGTTGGCCATGGTCCTCCTCGCCCTGGCGGCGCTGGTCCTGGGCGGCTGCGCCCAGGTTCCCCGCGCTTCCGTGGTCGGGGAGCAGGAGCAGATCGCCATCATGGAACCGCCACCTCGCATGGCCAACGGCTCGATCTACCAGGCACATCGCGGCTCCCAGCCGCTGTTCGAGGATCGGCGGCCGCGCATGATCGGCGATATCCTCACCATCGTGCTGGATGAACAGGTCAGTGCCAATAAGAACGCCCAGTCCAACATGGACCGCAGCGGCTCGGCAGGGCTCGACATTTCAGCGCTGCCTGATGTCCTGGAGCGCCTGGCCGAGCAAGGCATCGACCTATCCGGCAACCTGTCCGGCAACAGCAGCTTCAACGGCGGTGGCGGCTCCCAGGCCAGCAACAGCATGACCGGTACCATCACCGTGTCGGTACTCGAGGTGATGCATAACGGCAACCTGCGGGTGCGCGGCGAGAAGCAGATCGCCATCAACCAGGGGGTCGAGTTCATTCGTTTCTCCGGGGTGGTCAATCCGCGCACCATCACCGGCCAGAATACTGTGCCCTCCACGGCGGTGGCGGACGCGCGTATCGAATACGTGGGCAGTGGCTATATCCATGAGGCGCAGCATATGGGTTGGCTGCAGCGATTCTTCCTCAATATATCGCCCTTCTAATGATGATCGAATACCGAGGCGCACCCATGCCACTCTTCAAGACGCTCTCCATGTTGTTCGCCCGGCGCCATGCAGGCCGGGTGATGGCGAAGCTGGTGCTGCTGCTGTTGGCCGGTTTGTTGGCATTGCCGGTCCAGGCGGAACGGATTCGCGAGATTGCCAATTTTGCCGGCGTGCGCGACAACGTGCTGGTGGGCTATGGCCTGGTGGTCGGGCTGGACGGTACCGGCGACCAGACCATGCAGGCACCCTTCACCGGACAGAGCCTTACCAACATGCTGTCCCAGCTCGGCATCACCGTACCGCCGGGAACCAACATGCAGCTGCGCAACGTGGCCGCGGTCATGATAACCGCCGATCTGCCGCCATTCTCGCGCCCCGGCCAACGGCTGGATATCAATGTTTCCTCCATCGGCAATGCCCGCAGTCTGCGTGGCGGTACCTTGTTGATGACACCGCTCAAGGGTGCTGATGGTGATACCTACGCCATCGCCCAGGGCAACCTGCTGGTGGGCGGCATGGGTGCTGCCGCCGGCGGGGCCGCCGTGCAGGTCAACCAGTTGGCAGGGGGACGCATCCCCGGGGGTGCCATGGTGGAGCGGGAAGTTCCGCTGAATCTGGGCGCCGAAGCGGGGCTGCTGGAACTCGAGCTCAAGCAGGCCGACTTCGGTACCGCCCAGCGTGTGGTCAACGCTATCAACAGCGAGTTTGGTCGTCCGGTGGCCGCTGCCCGCAATTCTCGGGTCATCGCCCTGGACGGCCCCATGAATGACAATTCCCGGGTCAACTTCATGGCCCAGGTCGAGAATATCCGGATCACGCCCATGGAGGCGCCGGCCAAGGTGGTCTTCAATGCCCGCACCGGGTCGGTGGTGATGAACAGCGCGGTTACCCTGCGCCGTGCCGCCGTGGCCCATGGCAACCTCTCCATCGTGATCGATACGCGCTTCCTGGTCAGCCAGCCGCCCCCGTTCGGCGACGGCGAGACCGTGGTGGTGCCGGATACCGAGATTGAAATCCAGGAGCAGGACGCTACCTGCGAGTTGTCGAGGGGGCCGACCTGGTGGACGTCGTCAATGCCCTGAATGCACTGGGTGCCACGCCCAGCGACCTGATGTCGATCCTCGAGGCGCTCAAGGCCTCAGGCTCGTTGCGTGCCGATCTGGAGATCATCTGATGAGCATCCAGGATTTCAGCAGCCAGTTCGCCCTCGATGTCCAGGGCCTGGAGCGGCTCAAGCACACGGCGCGCAACGATGAGGCCGCTGGCCTGAAGGGCGCCGCCCAGCAGTTCGAGGCGCTGTTCCTGCAGATGATGCTCAAGAGCATGCGCGACGCCACCCCTACCACCGGCTGATGGACAGCGAGCAGACCGAGTTCTACCAGTCGATGCTCGATCAGCAGTGGGCACAGACCATGGCCGGCCGCGGCATTGGCCTGGCCGATCATCTGGTTGCCCAGCTGCAGAGTCAGGGAGTCGGGGCGGGTCGCCAGGCGCAGGAAGTCGATCGTGAGCTCAACGAGCTGATTGCCGGCATTCCTCGCGGTACGCCACGTGTCCTCAAGGATGCACTGCAGCCTGCCGAGGAGGATGGGGTCGAGGATGAGAAAGACGGCGAGAGCCGTGTCGACAGCATGACCGAAGCGCCGCCCGCCAGTTTCCTCGACGAGCTGGAGACTGCCCGTGGCGGCTTCATGAGTGCCGTGGACGCCTTGCCTGCAACGTCGGCAGCGGCGGGAACGGAGTCGCTGCGTAATACCACGGTGCCTGCTGCCAGTGCTGCCGAATCACGTAGCCGTGGACAGAGCGGCGAACATGTCGCCCGCTTCATGGATAAGCTCACTGCACCCGCCCAGGCGGCAAGTCGGCGCACCGGCGTGCCGGCCGAATTGATCCTGGCCCAGGCAGCACTGGAAACCGGCTGGGGGCGTCACGAGATCGCCAGGGCCGACGGCAGCAACAGCCATAACCTCTTCGGCATCAAGGCCGGCAGCAGTTGGCGTGGCCCCACCACGGATGTCACGACCCACGAATACATCAACGGCAAGCGAACCCGGATCGTCGACTCCTTCCGGGTCTATGGCTCCTTCGAGGAGGCCTTCACCGACTATGCCAACCTGATCGGCAACAACCCGCGCTATGCCGCGGTGACCAAGGCGGGCAGTGCCGAACAGGCGGCCAGGGCACTGCAGGCGGGTGGTTATGCCACCGACCCGGCCTATGCCGACAAGCTGATTTCGATCATGAACACCATGGGGCCGCAGGTCGCCCAGCGTAGCAACGACTCGCTGGTCTTCTTCAGCTACTGAAGTACTAAGGAAGCGCTGAACAAATTGCCGAGCGAGATGAAGCGCACGGAGCACAGAACCGAGCGAAGCGACAAACAGCCGTAGGCTGGCCCCGGAGGGGCGAGAAGCCGAAGGCTACGAGTCAACCGGAGCATATGGGGTATATGTGAGGATTTCGACCGGGCTGGCGCACCAGCACCGCGCAACGCAGCGATGCGCTCGTGCAGGCATATGTACAGTGTTTCCCTAAAGTTTTGCGTGTAAAGGCCGATAATTCGAGCATTGGCGATAAGGAAACAACACCATGAGCATGTTCTCTATCGGTCTCAGCGGCCTGAATGCCGCTCAGAATGCGCTGAATACCACCAGCAACAACATCAGCAACGTCTATACGCCGGGCTACAATCGTGAGCTGACGATTCTTGGCCAGCAGGGCGCTACCGCGGGTGGGGTTCAGGTCAACGATATCCAGCGTCAGTTCAGCCAGTTCGTGGCCTCGCAGTTGAACGCTGCGACCAGCTCGTCGAGTGCGCTTGCCACCTACGAGAACCAGATTAGTCAGATCGACAACCTGCTCGCCGACAGGGAGGCGGGGCTGGCACCGCTGATGCAGAACTTCTTCTCCTCCCTGGAGGACCTGGCTGCTGCCCCGTCCGATCCCGCCGCGCGCCAAGGCGTGCTGGGTACGGCCAATACCCTGGCCGCCCAGTTCCGTGCCTTCGATGGCTACCTGCAGGACATGCAGGAGGGCATCAACGGCCAGATCAGTGACGAAGTCACCCAGATCAACAACATGACCGAGCAGATGGCGACCCTCAATCGCGAGATCGCCCTGGCCCGTGCGCGCAGTGGCGAGGCGCCCAACAGTCTGCTCAACCAGCGCGACCAGCTGGTTCATGAGCTCAGCGAGCGCATGGATATCCGGCTGAACATTCAGGACGGCAAGTCCTACAACATCAGCCTGCCCAACGGGCAGCCCCTGGTGGCCGGCACCAACCACTACCGTCTCGAAGCGATGGATGCACCCAACGACCCGCAGCGCACCGTGCTGGGCTATCGGGACTCCGGCGGCAACCTGGTGGCAATGCCCGAAGACACCATCAAGGGCGGCACCCTGGGCGGCCTGATGACCTTCCGCGCCGAGACCCTGGACAAGACCCAGAACCAGATCGGTCAGCTGGCCGTCTCCCTGGTGACGGGGTTCAATGAGCAACACCGCCTTGGCCAGGACCTCGATGGCAATCAGGGCGAGGATTTCTTAAGTATTGGTCAGCCCCAGGCCTACTCCTATCCGCGCAATACCGGCGAGGCGGAGATCGTGGCCACCAGCTTCGATGCAGCGAATATCGACCAGCTGCGTGCGACCGACTATACGGTGCGCTTTGATAATGCTGGCGATCCGCAGGTGACTCGCAAGGACAATGGCCAGCAACTAGCTGCCGATCAGATCGAGTGGGACGCAGGAAATGGCACGCTGGGCTTTGGCGGTATCAGCCTGACGTTTTCTGAGCTTCCCCAGAATGGCGACCGCTTCGAGGTGCAGCCGGTGCGTCGTGCCACGGCCAATATGGAGTCGCAGATCATCGATCTGGACAAGATTGCGGCGGGGAGTTTCGTCGAAACCAGCGGGAGTCTGGCTGTCAGCGCCGTTCGCGCTGAAGCAGGATCCCTTCAAGCTATGCCGGAGGGGGGGTATACACTGACACTGAGCAGTGATGGCGACCTTGATACGACCGCTGATGTGCTGAGAAATGGCGAGCCTTTTGATCCGACAACCGATCAGGTGGCGGCCGGAGACGTGCTGGCAATCGATGGGGTGAGTTTCACCATAAACAAGCTGCCTGACTCTGAAGCCAGCTTCACCCTGCGTGAATCGGCTTCCGGCACCGGCGATAACCGCAATGCCCTGGCGCTGCAGAACCTGCAGAGCCAGTCGCTGGTGGCGGGGCGGTCGTCACTCAGCCAGGCCTACGGCGGCATGGTCAGCGACGTAGGCAACCAGACCAATATCGTCAAGGTCAACCTCGAGGCCCGCCAAGGCCTCACCGCACAGCTGAAGGCGGTTCAGCAGTCCGAGTCCGGGGTCAACCTGGATGAAGAGGCGGCCAACCTGATCCGCTACCAGCAGTTCTATTCCGCCAATGCCCGGGTGATCGATACCGCTTCCACGGTCTTCGATACCATCCTCGGCCTGCGTAACTGATTCGAAGGGAGTCCAGCGCGATGCGTATCAGCACCGTCACCATGTTCGAGCAGAGCGTCTCGTCCATGAACCGTCAGCAGGGCGACTTCCTCAAGGTCGGTCAGCAGATCGCCAGCGGACGCCGGGTGGTCAATCCCTCGGACGACCCGCAGGCCTCGTCGCGGGCCGTGGGCGTCTCCCAGGCCAAGGCCATCACCCAGCAGTTCGCCGATGCCCGGGTCTCCGCCCGAAACTCGCTGTCACAGGCGGAAAGCGTCCTCAACAGCGTCAGCGATGCGGTGACCAGCGCCAAGACGCTGCTGGTCCAGGCCGCAAGCGATACCCTGAGCGATGTCGACCGCCAGTCGGTGGCAAGCGAGCTGCGGGGCATCTACGAGACCTTGATCGGCCAGGCCAACGCCACCGACGGCAATGGTCGCTACCTGTTCGGCGGTTATCGCGATGATGCGCCGCCTTTTGCCCGCACCGCGGGTGAAGGCGTTCAGGGCACTGAGTATAAGGGCGACGATAATACCCGAGAGCAGCGCATCGATGCCTCGCGCCTGCTGCCGGTGGCCGATAACGGCAAGGCGATCTTCCAGAGCGTGCCCAGCGGGGCCGGTTACGTGGCCAGGGCCGAGCAGTCATCACCCGGGGACATCAGTGTCGGCACCCAGCAGGACCATTTGCGTAACGAAGGTACTGTCGCCTTCACTGGGCCTAGCCGCGTCGATCCCGATAACGAACATTTCGGCAAGCCGTTCGAGCTTGAGTTCGGCACCAATGGCGCTGGCGAACCGGTGTTTACCGTTAGCGTTGTCGAGGAAAACGGTGATCGGACAGCGATAGTCACGGATGAGGCCTACGAATCGGGCAAGAGCGTCAGCTTCGGCGGTATCAGCATTACGCTGGAAGGCGAATCCGAGGATGGCGATCAGATCCAGCTGCGTCCCGCCAATGCCGAAGGCGCCAACCAGGACCTGTTCAAGTCGCTGAAGGACGCCATCGACGTGCTGGAGATGGACCAGCAAGGCCAGCCCGAGAATCGCGCCCACTTCCGCAATACGATCAGCTCCGTCATGCGTGAGATGGATAACAGCCTCGACAACGTCCTCACCGTGCGGGCCTCCATGGGGGCGCGCCTCAACGAGCTGGATGTGGTCGACGCCGTAGGCAGCAATCGCATGATGAACTACGACAAGACGCTCTCCGACCTGGTGGACCTGGACTACAACGAGGCCATTGCCGAGTACAGCCTGCGCCAGGTCGGCCTGCAGGCGGCCCAGAAGGCCTTTGTCGATGTGAAGGGCTTGTCGCTATTCAACTTCCTGTAATCCTCATGTCCTGATGTCATGTTCCCTGAAGACCGGGCGTTGGCCCCGGTCTTTTTTGCCGCCCCGGCTTGCCTGGGCGGTTTTTTTGGTTCTTTACACTTTGGTTCTGCGCAGGCTGCATAGCGGAAGGGTGGTTTGAGGGAGATTGGAACGTCGGTGATGGTCGCGAACGTTGCAACACCGCCGGGAGGCTTTCAGCCTCCAGTCGTGAGCTGAAGCTTCCTCCAACAAGAGGGTGTGCACCGTGGGTGGAGAGAATCGCTTTTGGAGCGCTCGGTTCGACGCTCCGACTCTGCGTCGCGAGGCAAGTGAATCAGGTGCCCAGCGGGGCCAGCATATCAATTAGCTGGTACATGAACTGCAGCCCGTTGCTGAACAGGCGCTGGAGGAAGCGGCCCATGTCGGTCATCAGCACCATCAACAGGGTCAGGCCTACGGTTAGCGAGGTCGGGAAGCCGATATTGAAGACCGTCAACTGCGGCGCCGAGCGGTTGAGGATGCCCATGGCCAGGTTGATGATCAGCAGTGAGCCGACCAGGGGCAGGGCCAGCGACATGCCGGCAACGAAGATAGTGCCGCCGTAGCGCACCAGCATCTCGAAGGCGGCCGGGTTGAAGGTGCCGATGCCGATCGGCAGGCTGTGGAAGCTGGTGGCCAGTGCTTCCAGCACCATCAGGTGGCCGCCCAGGGCCAGGAACATCAGCAGCGTGATCATGAAGAAGATCCGCGACAGGATCATGGTGTTGGTGCCGCTGCCGGTATCGAAGAAGGTGGCGAAGGCCAGCCCCATCTGCAGGCCGATGAACTCCCCCGCGGCCTGCACCACGGCGAATACCACGTGCATGACCAGGCCGATGGCGATGCCGATCAGCATCTGCTCCACCATCAGGCCGAAGCCGGCCCAGGAGACGATCGGTACGTCGGGCATGGCGGGCAGCACCGGGGCGATGACCAGGGTAACGAGGAATGCCAGGCCGATCTTGGCCTGGTTGGGCACGCTGGAGTGACCCCAGAGCGGCGAGGCAACCAGGAAGGAGGTAATCCGCACGAAGGGCCAGAACAGAATTACCAGCCAGCCGTGCAGCTGGGCAAAGGTCACCTCGACCATGGCGGTCTCACATCAACATGCTGGGGATGCTGGTGAACAGGTTTCGGGTGAAATCGGTGATCAGCTTCAGCAGCCAGGGGCCGGCGAATACCAGTACGGTAAAGACGCCCAGGATCTTGGGGATGAACGAGAGGGTCATCTCGTTGATCTGGGTGGCGGCCTGGAAGAGACTCACGGTCAGGCCGGTCAGCAGTGCGGTGATCAACAGTGGGCCGGCCAGGAGGAGCGTGACGCGCATCCCCTGGTAGGCGGTGCCCATTACCATTTCCGGTGTCATTCTTTGCTCCTTGCCGACACCTGCGTGTCGACCCAAGTATTGATGGCCGCTAAATATAGAAACTTTCCGCCAGCGAGCCGATGATCAGCTGCCAGCCGTCCACCAGGACGAACAGCATCAGCTTGAAGGCAGGGAGATCGTGGCCGGCGGCACCATCATCATGCCCAGCGACATCAGGTACTGGCCACCACCAGGTCAATGATCAAAAAGGGGATGAAGATGGTGAAGCCGATCTGGAACGCCGTCTTCAGTTCACTGGTCACGAACGCCGGCACCAGGATCCGCAGCGGCACATCCTCTGGTCCCTGCATGGGGCCGATTTCCGCCAGCCGGGCGAACAGGGCCAGGTCGGGCTCCCGGGTCTGGGCCAGCATGAACTCGCGAAACGGCTGCTGTGCCAGCAGCAGGAACTCGTCGAAATTGATCTCGTCGCCGGTGAGCGGTACCCAGGCCGTTTCATAGACGATGGAAAACACCGGCGACATGACGAAGAAGGTCAGGAAAAGCGCCAGGCCGAGCAGTACCTGGTTGGGCGGTGTCGCCTGGGTACCCATGGCGGTACGCAGCAGGCTCAGCACGATGATGATACGGGTGAAGCCGGTCATCATCAGCAGTGCTGCCGGCAGGAAGGCCATGGCGCTGAGCAGCAGCAGGGTCTGCAGCTGGATCGACCACTGCTGGCCGCCATCCTCCAGCGGCTGACTGACGATACCGGGAAGCTGCTGGGCGACCGCCGTGAGCGGCATGGCCATCAGCAGGCAAGTCCCCAGCAGGGCAAGCAGGGCCTTGTGCTGGGTCGTGGGCCGGGCTTTTCGCAGGAGATCGGGCAGTGCTGGGTGAATCATGACGCTCCCCGGCCGGGGCCCCCCAGTCCGGCGTTCTGCTTCAGGGCACGGGCGAAGCGGGTGGCAAAACGCTCTCCCTGCAGTTCGACGCTTTCGGGCTCGCGGGCACGCTCGGGTGCCGCCAGCTCATGCAGCTTGTTGATCTCGGCCTCCCCCMCGCCGAGGACCAGCCAGGT